>DASRYN010000160.1:0-4115 GCA_035687185.1 Pseudoxanthomonas sp.
CGCGCGTTGGTGCGCTTGCCCTGCCAGCGGTCGATGGCGAACGGCGCGGCCAGGTGCGGGTCGCGTTCCGGGTCCCAGCCGGCGTCGATGCCGTTGACGATGCCGCTCAGGCAGCCGCTCGCGGCGCGCCCGGCCAGCAGCGCGTGCAGCCCGCAGCCGTGCGCCTCGGTGGTGATCTCGCGCGCGTAGCTGTGGCTGACGGTGTTCACCTGGTCGGCGTGCACCAGGCCGGCGCGCAGCATCGAGAACCGCCCGTGGAAGGCGGCATCGTCCAGGCCGCCGGCCGGCACGCCCAGCGCCGCGGCCTGCGCCAGCGGGAACAGGCCCTGGTAGGCGAGGTTGTGCACGGTCAGCACCGTGGCCGCAGGCGTGCCGTCCCAGCGCACGTAGGCGGCGGCCAGCGCACCGGGCCAGTCGTTCAGGTGCAGCACCTCCGGGCGCCACGCCAGGCCGGCGCGGCCGGCGGCGATCTCCGCGGCCGCGTGCGAGAGCGCGGCGAAGCGCACGGCGTTGTCGTCCCAGTCCGCGCCGCCGCCGGCGCTGTAGGGCGTGCCGGGCCGGGCGTAGAGCGTGGGGTTGAGCAGCACATAGACCGGCAGGCCGTCGGGCAGCTGCATCACGCCCAGGGCGCAGGGCGGGATCGCCGCCCGGCCGCCGACGCGTCCGACCACGCGCAGCTGCGTGCCGCGTTCCAGCACCGCCGGGTAGCCGGGGATCAGCACGCGCACGTCGGCACGGTCGCGCAGCGCGCGCGGCAGCGCGGCGGCGACGTCGCCCAGGCCGCCGGTCTTGACGAAGTCGGTCATCTCCGGCGCGACGAACAGCACGCGCCGCGGCGCGGGCGCGGCCACGCGCTGCGGGGCAGGCAGGAAGCGGCCGCGGGCGTCCCTCCGGTAGTTGCGTCGTGGAGCGGACATCGCCTGCAGGGACATGGTGGGCATCCGGTGGCGCACGGGGCGCGGGGAAGGCGAAGCCCACGACGCATCCGCGCGTGGCGTCTGCGACTCGGGTCTTCGGGGGGAGGGGCCGGGCGCCGGTCGACGCCCCGCTTGCGTCCAATCTAGCGGACCGTCCAATCAAGGCGTGGTGAAAAATCCGCGGCAGGCGGCCGCGTCCGGCGGGCCGCGCGCGACGGCCCGCCCGAACGGTTCAGAACCAGGCGCGCACGCCGGCCACCCAGCGGGTGTCGCGCACCGGCTCGCCTTCGGCGCGGTGCAGGTCGGCGGTGCCGCCGAACGCCCGCTCGTGCACCACGCCCACGTACGGCGCGAAGCGGCGGGTGACCTCGTAGCGCAGGCGCAGCGCGGCCTCCGCCGAAGCCAGGCCCGCGGCCACGCCGCGGCGCGGGTCGTCGCGGCCCTGGAGCTCCACTTCCAGCGCCGGCTGCAGGATCAGCCGCGAGGTGAACAGCAGCTCGTACTCGACCTCGGCCTCCACGGCCGCGCGGCCGTCGGCGTCCACGTACGCGGTGGCGGCGACCTCGAACTTGTACGGCGCCAGTCCCTGCACGCCCAGCGCCAGCCGCGTGCGCGACGGGCCGGGGACGATGTCGTGCCGCACACCCGCCAGCAGGTCCCACCACGGCGACACGGCGCGGCCGTACAGCGCTTCCACGTCCGCGGCGCGGGTGCGGCCGTGCCCGCGCTCGCCGGCGCTGCGCAGCCACAGGCGCTGCACGTCGCCGCCGATCCATGCCGTGCCTTCCCAGGCCTGGCCGTGGCCGGCGCCGGCATCCCAGGCCTCGAGGCGGTCCATCCGCACCAGCGCGTGCACGCCCGGCGCGTGCGCGTGCGGGTGGCGCAGCACGGGGAAGGCGGCAGCGCGATCGGCTGCGGTCGGCAGGGGTACCGGTGCGTGCGTGGCGTCGTCGCCCTCGCCGGGGCGCGTGGCCGCGGCGGCCGCGTGGCCGGCGTGATCGTGGCCGGCGTCGCCGCCGGCGTGGTCCGCGTGACTTCGGGGGGCGGAATGTGCCGGATGGTGCGAAGGGTCGGCATGCTCCGGGTGCTCCGGACGGCCCGAGTGGCTCGAATGGCTCGCGTGACCCGAGTGGTTCGCGTGGCCCGGCGCGCCCCCGTCGGCGCGATGCGGGGCCGCCGCGGGGTGAACGGCCGCTTCGTGCGCTTGCGCCTGCGACTGCGCGGCGGCGGGCGGCGACAGGGCGAGGGCCAGCGCCAGGGCCGCCGGGGCGAGGCGGTGCGCGCGGCTCATGCGGTTTCCTCCACGCGCACCTCGCGCATCATCCCGGCCTCCATGTGGTAGAGCAGATGGCAGTGGTAGGCCCAGCGCCCGAGCGCGTCGGCGCGCACGCGGTAGCTGCGGCGCGTGCCCGGCGGCATGTCCACGGTGTGCTTGCGCACCTGGAAGGCACCGCCGGCGTCCTCCAGGTCGCTCCACAGCCCGTGCAGGTGGATGGGGTGGTGCATCATCGTGTCGTTGACCAGCACGATGCGCATGCGCTCGCCGTAGTTCAGCCGCAGCGGCCGGGCGCTGGCGAAGGGGATGCCGTCGAACGACCACGCGAAGCGCTCCATGTGCCCGGTCAGGTGCAGCTGCACCTCGCGTGACGGCTCGCGGCCGTCGGGGTCGTCGAACAGGCTGCGCAGGTCGGCGTAGGCGAGCGCGCGGCGGCCGTTGCCGCGCAGGCCGACGCCGGGGTCGTCCAGCCGCGGGCCGGTGGGCGAGGACTGCATGTCCACCAGCGGATTGCCGCGTTCGCTGGCCGGATGCACCACCGCCGCCGCGGCGCCGTGCCCGGCATGCGCGCCGCCGTGCATCGCCGCACCGCAGCCGCCTTCGGCGCCGTGGGCCATGGCCGCGCCGCAGCCGCCCTCGGCCATGGCCGCGCCGTGCCCCGCGTGCGGGCCGTGGCCCATGTCCTCCATCGCCAGCAGCGGGCGCGGGTCGTTGGCCGGCACCGGCGCGGCCAGGCCGTGGCGCACCGCCAGCGTGCCGCAGGCGTAGCCGGTGCGGCCCATGTCCTGGGCGAAGATGGTGTAGGCATCCTGGCCGGAGGGTTCGACGATCACGTCGTAGGTCTCGGCCGCGGCGATGCGCAGCTCGTCCACCGTCACCGGGTGCACGTACTGCCCGTCGGCGGCGACCACGGTCATCTTCAGCCCGGGGATGCGCACGTCGAAGTAGGTCATCGCGCCGGCGTTGACCAGCCGCAGCAGCACCTTCTCGCCGGGCCGGAACAACCCGGTCCAGTTGCCCGCGGGCGGCACGCCGTTGAGCAGGTAGGTGTAGGTGTGGCCGTTGACGTCGGACAGGTCGCTGGGCGTCATCCGCATCCGTCCCCACATGCCGCGGTCGGCCAGGGCGGCGCGGAGGCCGTCCTCGCGCGCGTCGCGGAGGAAGTCGCCGACGGTGCGCTTGTAGTGGTTGTCGTAGGACGGGGCCTTCTTCAGGCGGCGGAACAGTGCGTCCGGCGCCAGGTCGGTCCAGTCGGAGAACAGCAGCACGTGCTCGCGGTCGTGGCGGTACGGCGGCGGCCGCAGCGGATCGACCACGATGGCGCCGTACAGCCCGGCCTGCTCCTGGAACAGCGAATGGCTGTGGTACCAGTAGGTGCCCGACTGCTTCAGGGTGAAGCGGTACAGGTAGGCCTGGCCCGGGTCGATGCCGTCGAAACTCATGCCGGGCACGCCGTCCATGTTCGCCGGCAGCAGGATGCCGTGCCAGTGCACCGAGGTGGGCGCGTCGGGCAGGCGGTTGGCGACGCGCACGGTGACGGTGTCGCCTTCGCGCCAGCGCAGCAGCGGCGCCGGCAGGCGGCCGTTGACGGTGATCGCCGGGCGCGCGCGGCCGGTGACGTTCACGGTGGCCTGGCCGATGGCCAGGTCGAAGTCGGTGCCGGACAGGACATCCGGCGAGGCGGGAAGGGCTGCGCGCGCGGGCGCGCGCAGCAGGCCGGCGCTGCCGGCCAGGCCGGCCAGGGCCAGGCCCTGGACGAAGCGCCGGCGTGGCAGGGACGGCGCGGAAGGCGGGAGGGATTGGCGGCTCATGGAAATACCTGGGGGCGCCGCGCCAGGCGGCGCCGCGCGGACGAACGGGCGCACGCGCGCGCGGCGCGCATGCGGTCGCGGGAAGGACGGCGTGCGCTCAGCCGATCGGCG
>DASRYN010000161.1:0-4277 GCA_035687185.1 Pseudoxanthomonas sp.
GCGCCGCCGCCCCAGCGGGTCCAGGTCGCGCGCCGCGCGCCGGACGGGGCCGCCGCTGCCGTGGCGGCCTCGGCCTGCACCGCCGCGGCCACGCGCGCGCCGAAATCCGGCGCGGCCAGGTCGCGCACCTGGCCGCGCAGGGCCTGGCCATACAGCTGCCAGCGCTCGTAGCAGCCGGCCAGCTCTTGGTCGTGCTGCAGCCGGCGCAGCAGGAAGCGCGCCTCGTCCGGCGCCAGGTCGCCGTCGACCAGCGCCGACAGCTGCTGGCGGTGGTGGATCTCGAGCCTGTCGGCGCCCGCGGCGGCGCCGGTGGTGTCGTGTCGCTGTTTCATGGGCGATTGCGCTCCCGGGTTGCGCTCCGGACCTCGAGCAGGGGCCGCAGCTCGGCGTCGATGGCCTCGCGCGCGCGGAAGATGCGCGAGCGGACCGTGCCGATGGGACAGCCCATCTTCTGCGCGATCTCCTCGTAGCTCAGGCCGTCCACCTCGCGCAGCGTGATGGCTGCGCGCAGTTCCTCGGGCAGCGCATCGACGGCCTTCATCACCGTGCGCTCCAGCTCCTCGCGCATGGCCTCGCGCTCGGGGGTGTCGGTGTCGCGCAGGCGCGCGCCGGCGTCATACTGGGCGGCCTCGGTGGCGTCGATGTCGTCCGTGGGCGGACGGCGGTTGTTGGCGACGAGGTAGTTCTTGGCGGTGTTCACGGCGATCCGGTGCAACCACGTATAGAACTGGGCGTCGCCGCGGAAATTCCCGATCGCGCGGTAGGCGCGCAGGAAGGTGTCCTGGGCGACGTCCTGGCACTCGCTCCAGTCCGGGATGTAGCGCCCGATCAGCCCGACGATCCGGTGCTGGTACTTGCGCACCAGCAGGTCGAACGCCGCGCTGTCGCCGCGCTGCACGCGACGGACCAGCTCGAGGTCCAGGTCCTGGTTTGAATCCTTCTGTTGCGTTCCTTCGGCCATGCCGGGCCGCACTCCTGTCAGCTCGGCCGTGGCCGCGCTCTGTGACCGCCATCGCCGGAAAAAGTTCAGCGGCCTGGCGAAGGGCCGCCTCCGGATCGTCGGGACCGGCGCCTGCCGCGGGCGCGGGCCATGCAGGACCTTAACCGGCCCGCGCGTATGGTCGCGCATGCCGCCGGCACCGGGGACGCCGGTCCTGTGCCGTGTATGTGGGATTTGACGCGGCAGAAACAACCTCGGGATGATAGCCGCCCCTTCCATACACGACCGGATGGTTTCGCCATGCTCGCAGGCTTCGACGGACTCCGATTCAGCCACTGGCAGGCCGCGCGCCGCGACGACGGCGTGGTGGTGCTGTCGCTGGATCGACAGGACGCCCCGGTCAACGCGCTGTCGCAGGACGTCCTGATCGAACTGGGCGACATCCTCGAACGGCTGGCCATCGACCCGCCGAAGGGCGTGGTGGTGCGCTCTTCCAAGCCGGCCGGCTTCATCGCCGGCGCCGACCTCAAGGAGTTCCAGGAGTTCGACCGCCGCGGCACGGTGGAGGACGCCATCCGCCGCGGCCAGGTGGTGTTCCAGAAGCTGGCCGAACTGCCCTGCCCGACCGTGGCGGCGATCCACGGCCACTGCATGGGCGGCGGCACCGAACTGGCGCTGGCCTGCGACTACCGGGTGGCCTCCGGCGACCCGTCCACCCGCATCGGCCTGCCGGAAACCCGGCTGGGCATCTTCCCCGGCTGGGGCGGCAGCGCCCGCCTGCCGCGCCTGGTGGGCGCGCCGGCGGCGATGGACCTGATGCTGACCGGCCGCACCGTGTCGGCCGCCGCCGCGCGCGCGATGGGCCTGGTGGACAAGGTGGCCGAACCGCCGCTGCTGGAGGACGCGGCCGCCGCGCTCGCGCTCCGGGGCACGCAGCGCCCGCTGCGCCAGCGCTTCCTGGGCTGGGCCACCAACACCTGGCCGGCGCGACGGTTGCTGGCGCCGCAGATGGCCAGGCAGGTCGGCCGCAAGGCGCGCAAGGAACACTACCCCGCGCCGTACGCGCTGATCTCCACCTGGCAGCGCAGCGGGGGCGCCGGCATCCAGGCGCGGCTGGACGCCGAGCGGCGCGCCGTGGTCAAGCTGGCCGCCTCGCCCACCGCGCGCAACCTCATCCGCATCTTCTTCCTCACCGAGCGGCTCAAGGGCATCGGCGGCAAGGACGACGCGCTGCCGGCCATCGCCCATGTGCACGTGGTGGGCGCCGGCGTGATGGGCGGCGACATCGCCGCCTGGGCGGCGTACAGGGGCTTCGAGGTCACCCTGCAGGACCGCGAGCAGCGCTTCATCGATCCGGCGCTGGCCCGCGCGCAGGAGCTGTTCGCCAAGAAGGTGAAGGACGAGACCCGGCGCCCCGCGGTGGCCGCGCGCCTGAAGGGCGACCTGGCCGGCGAGGGCGTGGCCCGCGCCGACCTGGTGATCGAGGCCATCATCGAGAACCCGGAGGCCAAGCGCGAGCTGTACCAGTCGCTGGAGCCGCGCATGAAGCCCGACGCCCTGCTGGCCACCAACACTTCCTCCATCCCGCTGGCCGAGCTGCGCGAGCACCTCGCCCGCCCCGCCCAGTTCGCCGGCCTGCACTACTTCAACCCGGTGGCGCAGATGCCGCTGGTGGAGATCGTGCGCCACGACCGCCTGGACGAGGCCAACGTCCGCCGCCTGGCGGCGTTCTGCAAGGCGCTGGACAAGCTGCCGGTGCCGGTCGCCGGCACGCCGGGCTTCCTGGTCAACCGCGTGCTGTTCCCCTACATGCTCGAGGCGGCCACCGCCTACGCCGAGGGCATCCCCGGCGTGGTCATCGACAAGGCCGCGGTGCGCTTCGGCATGCCCATGGGCCCGATCGAGCTGATCGACACCGTCGGCCTGGACGTGGCCCAGGGCGTGGGCGCCGAACTGTCGCCCTTCCTCGGCCTCCAGGTGCCGGCCACGCTGGCCACCGTGGAGCCGGGCAAGCGCGGCAAGAAGGACGGCCAGGGCATCTACCGCTGGGAGAACGGCAAGCCGGCCAAGCCGGAGCCCCCGCAGGGCTACCAGGCGCCCTCGGACCTGGAGGACCGCCTGATCCTGCCGCTGCTCAACGAAGCGGTGGCCTGCCTGCACGACGGCGTCGTCGCCGATGCCGACCTGCTGGACGCCGGCGTGATCTTCGGCACCGGCTTCGCCCCCTTCCGCGGCGGCCCGATCCAGCACATCCGCAGCACCGGTGCCGACGCGCTGCTGGAGAAGCTCAAGGTGCTGCAGGGCCGCTATGGCGATCGCTTCGCCCCCCGCCCCGGCTGGGACCACCCGGTGCTGCGGCAGCCGCCGGAGTAACCGCGCCGGGTTTCGGACTTCGCCCGGTGGCGGTACACCGCGCAAGGAGGTGCGAACCGGCGGGGTACGGATCCCCATGGGGGCGAAGTCAAGGAGGAGGCGGCCGCCGGCGGGGTCGCCGGGGACATTCGCTCCCATGGGGATCCGTATCCCGCCGGCGCCCTTCCGGTCGCGTCGCGTCGCGCCGCCTCCGCGATCCTCCGCGTCAGCCGGCCCTCACTCGATCCCCGCCTCGTCCAGCATGCGCCGCAGGAACGCGACCTGCGCGTCGCGGCGGTCCGGGCCATCGTAGCGGCGCACCGTCCAGCGCTCCCGCGCGGTGGCCGTCTCCCCAGGCTGCAGGGTGACGTACGGCGCATGCACCTCCAGTTCCAGCACGTCGTCCTCCGGCCGCCCCGGACGCCATTGCAGGTACAGCTCCACCTGCCCCTGGTCCGGATGGATGCGCTCCACCGGCTGGTGCTCGAAATGGATCACGAACGCCTGCCCCGCGGCGAAACCCGCCATCCATCCCGCACGGGGCTGGATGAACACCTTGCCCCGCCGCCCCTCCAGTCCCTCGCCCGGCGGCAACAGCTCCAGCGAAAACAGCCCGTCCGCGGTGCTGCCCACCAGCCCGTCGAATCCGTCCCCGCTGTCCGAGCGCACCCGCACCCCGCTGCCGTCCGCCGCCACCGGCACGTACACCCGCGTGTGCGGATGCACCCGCGTGTTGAACCAGATGTCGCGCGCCACCGGCTCCTTGCGCACGTTGCGCATCTCCGCCACCAGCTCCACCGTGTCCGGTGCCTGCGGCACGATGGCGAAGGACTGCTTCAGCTGCACCCCGCTGACCGGGCTCGCCGCGCCTTCCAGCACCAGCCGCGAGCCGTCGCGCTCCAGCACCTTCGCCGGCGCATGCGCCAGCCAGGGATCCGGCGGCCACTGCGCCGCGGCCTTGCGCCGCGCCGGGTTCAACGCCTGG
>DASRYN010000162.1:0-4372 GCA_035687185.1 Pseudoxanthomonas sp.
GTCGGGCGCCGGCTCCATGCGCACCGGCAGCGCGGCCACCGGCGCGGCCAGCTCGAACACGATGCGGAAAGTGCCCGGGACGGGCTGCCCGGTGCGGATGCCGGCCACCACGCCGGCGGGCGCCGGCAGCTTCAGGTCGCGCGCGGCGCGGGAATCGGGCAGGTCCAGCACCAGCCGGTGCGGGCCGCTGAGCGACAGGGTGCGGTAGCTGCCCGCGCCCTGCAGCTGCACTTCGGCGCGGGTACCGGTCGCACCCTGGACCAGGGACAGCGAGCGGACCTCGCCCGCCCATGCGCCGACGGCCGTTGCGGCGAGCATGAAGCCCACCCACCAACGTCCTATCCGGGCACTCCCCTGGCGCATGGGGCGGATTCAAACACTGCGCCCGACGGAATGCAACAAGTTTTTCCTTAATAATCCATGACCTGTGGCACCTTCCTAGCGTCACCCGGCAGGAAGGCCCTGCAAACGGCCGCTTTTTTCCAGCGCCGCCAGCCAGTCCCGGCCCGCGCCGGACTCCGGCTCCAGCCGGGCCTCGCGCCCGTCGCCGGCCTGGGCCAGCCGGATGCGCAGGTCCGGCGCCGGCAGCGCGGCGGCGCCACGCTCGGGCCATTCCACCAGCCACAGGCAGGCGCTGCCTTCGTCCAGGCCCAGGAAATCCAGCTCGGCGGCGTCGCCGATCCGGTACAGGTCCAGGTGCCAGGCTTCGCCGCCGGGCACGGGATAGCGCTCGACCAGGGTGTAGGTCGGGCTGCGGATCGGCCCCTGCACGCCCAGCGCACGCAGCAGCGCGCGCGCCAGGGTGGACTTGCCGGCGCCCAGATCGCCCTGCAGGTGCACCATGGCCAGCGGCGGGCGCGTCGCGGCCAGGGCGCGTCCCAGCGCTTCAGTCGCCCCGCTGTCAGGCAGCAGCATGCGCATCAGGTGTCCTCCGGATTGGCCAGGCGCCGCAGCCATGGCAACAGGTCCGACGGCAGCAGGCCGCGCTCGCCGCCCTCGCCCGCCGCGGCGTCGCCGGCGAGTGCGTGCAGCAGCGCGCCGGCGCAGGCGGCGTCGAACGCCGGCAACCCCTGCGCGCGCAGCGCGGCGATCGCGCCGGTCAGCAGGTCGCCCATGCCGCCGGTGGCCATGCCGGGGTTGCCTGCACCGATGACGCGCGGCACGCGGCCGGGCGCGGCGACGATGCTCCCGGCGCCCTTGAGCACCACCACCGCGCCGTACCGCTCGGCGATGGCCTGCGCCGCGGCGAAGCGGTCGCCCTGCACTTCGGCGGTGTCGGTACCGAGCAGGCGCGCGGCCTCGCCCGGGTGCGGGGTCAGGATGGCATCGCCCGCGGCGGGCGGCATGCCGGCGAGCAGGTTCAGGGCATCGGCGTCCAGCACCAGCGGCTTGTCCGCCTCCAGTGCCAGACGGAGCATCGCGCGACCCCACAGGCCCTGCCCCAGGCCGGGCCCGAGCGCGACCACGTCCGCCGGTGCCAGCAGCGCCGGCAGCTCGCCATCCGATTCCACCGCCGCGGCCATCGCCTCCGGCCGGCGCGCCAGCACCACCGGGACGTGGCGCTCGCGCGTGGCCACGGTGAGCAGGCCGGCGCCGCAGCGCAGCGCCGCCTCGGCGCACAGCACGATGGCGCCGCCGTGGCCGTGCTCGCCGCCGATGCACAGCACGCGCCCGGCGCGGCCCTTGTGGAAGTCGCGCGGCCTGCGCCGCAGCCAGCCGCGCAACGCCGGCGACCGCAGCAGCGTCGCGGCCGGCGGCACGGCCTCCGCCCAGTCCGCCGCCTCGACCTCCAGCGCGTCCAGCAGCAGCGTGCCGGTGTGGTCCTGGGCGACGCCGGTGTGCAGGCCGGCGTGCGCCACGATGAACTGCAGCGTGCAGTCGGCGTGCAGCGCCACGCCGGGCGCGGTGCCGCGGTCGGCGTCGATGCCGCTGGGCACGTCCAGCGCCAGCACCGGCGCGGCGGCCGCATCGAGCGCCGCCAGCAGCGCCGCCGCGTCGGCCCGCGGCGCCTGCGCCAGGCCGATGCCGAATACCGCGTCCACCAGCACGTCGGCATCGTCCAGCGCGCACGGGAACAGGTCAACGCGGCCACCGGCGGCCAGGTATTCGGTGCAGGCCCGCTGCGCCAGCGGCGTGCGCGGGCCGTCGCCGGCCGGGTGCACCACCCGTACCTGGCGCCCGGACTGGCGCGCCAGGCGCGCCAGCACGTAGCCGTCGCCGCCGTTGTTGCCCGGGCCGCAGGCCACGACGACGCGCTGCGCCTGCGGCCAGCGCTGCAGCAGCGTGCGCCAGGCGGCCTGGCCGGCGCGCTGCATCAGCACGTAGCCGTCGCCGCCCAGCGCCGCGGTGGCGCGGCGGTCGAGCTCGCGCGCGGCGGCGGCGGAATACAGCGCGGTGGACGGCGTGGGCATGCCGCGATTCTAGCGGTCCGGCGCGCCCGGTTCCGGGGCCGTTGCGGGCCGGCGCCTATAATCCCGCCATGTCCGTCGCCGCGCCCGCCGCCGCCCCGCTCGACCCCGCGGCCGTGGCCGCGCGGGTCCGCGAACTGGCGCGCGAACTCGGCTTTCGGCGCTGCGGCATCAGCGGCGTGGACCTGGCCGAGGACGAGGTCCACCTCCGCGACTGGCTGGCCCGGGGCCTGCACGGCACGATGGACTGGATGGCCGCGCACGGCGACAGGCGCGCGCGCCCGGCCGAGCTGATCCCGGGCACGCTGCGCGTGATCTCCGTGGGCCTGGACTACGGCCGCCGCGACGACGAGGAAGCGTGGGCGACGCTCGGCGACGGCACCCGCGCCTACGTGGCGCGCTACGCGCTGGGCCGCGACTACCACAAGCTGATGCGCAACCGCCTGCAGAAGCTGGCCGAGCGCATCGCCGCGGAGATCGGTCCGTTCGGTTACCGCGTGTTCGTCGACTCGGCGCCGGTGCTGGAGCGCGCACTGGCGCGCAACGCGGGACTGGGGTGGATCGGCAAGCACACCTGCCTGATCGACCGGGACGGCGGTTCCTGGTTCTTCCTCGGCGAGATCTACGTGGATCTGCCGCTGCCGGCGGACGCGCCGGCGACCGCGCATTGCGGCACCTGCACGCGCTGCATCGATATCTGCCCGACCCGGGCCATCGTCGCCCCCTACCGCCTGGATGCGCGCCGCTGCATTTCCTACCTGACCATCGAACACGCGGGCGCGATTCCCGAGGAACTGCGCCCGGCGATGGGCAACCGCATCTTCGGCTGCGACGACTGCCAGCTGGTCTGCCCCTGGAACAAGTTCGCGCGGCGCACCGACGAGCCGGACTTCCGCGCCCGCAACGACCTGGACCGGGCGACGCTGGCGCAGCTGTTCGCGTGGGACGAGGACGAGTTCCTGCGCCGCACCGAGGGCAGCCCGATCCGCCGCAGCGGCCACGAGCGCTGGCTGCGCAACATCGCCGTGGCGCTGGGCAACGCGCCGACCACGCCGGAAACGCTGGCCGCGCTGGAGTCCCGCCGCGACCACCCGTCGCCGCTGGTGCGCGAGCACGTGGCCTGGGCGCTGGACAGGCACGCCGCCCGCCCAGGCGGGTGAAGCCCCGCGGCCGCGACCGCCGCGCGCCGGCGCCCGCGCTATGCTGTGCCGCCGACCGCACCGCGCACGATGTCCGAGCAGAACCACGTCCTGACCCCGAGCCAGCTCAACACGCTGGCGCGCGACCTGCTGGAAGGCGCCTTCCCGCTGGTCTGGGTCGAGGGCGAGCTGGGCAACGTCACCCGCCCCGGCTCGGGCCATCTCTACTTCACCCTGAAGGACGCGCGCGCCCAGGTGCGCTGCGCCATGTTCAAGCCCAAGAGCCAGTGGCTGCGCTTCGCCCCCCGCGAAGGGCTCAAGGTGCTGGCGCGCGGCCGCCTCACCCTCTACGAGGCGCGCGGCGACTACCAGCTGGTGCTCGACCATATGGAGGAAGCCGGCGAGGGCGCGCTGCGCCGCGCGTTCGAGGCGCTCAAGGCCCGGCTGCAGGCCGAGGGCCTGTTCGATGCCGGCCGCAAGCGACCGCTGCCGCGCTTCGTGCGCCGGCTGGCGGTCATCACCTCGCCCACCGGCGCGGTGATCCGCGACATCGTCAGCGTCCTGCGCCGCCGCTGCCCGCTGCTGGAGGTGGAGTTGCTGCCCAGCCTGGTCCAGGGCGACAGCGCGGCCGCGCAGATCGCCGACCTGCTGCAGCGGGCCGGCGCCGGCGGCCGCTACGACGCCATCCTGGTGGCCCGCGGCGGCGGCTCGCTGGAGGACCTCTGGGCCTTCAACGACGAGCGCCTGGTGCGCGCGATCGCGGCCTCGCCGGTGCCGGTGGTGTCGGCGGTGGGCCACGAGACCGACTTCACCCTGGCCGACTTC
>DASRYN010000163.1:0-4827 GCA_035687185.1 Pseudoxanthomonas sp.
CACCAGGTCGCATTGCCCCGCCAGCGTGCGCACGGCGTCCTGGCGGTTCTGGGTGGCGTAGCAGATGTCGTCGTTCTTCGGGCCCTGGATCGCGGGGAACCTGGCCTGCAGGGCCTCGATGATGCCGCGGGTGTCGTCCACCGACAGCGTGGTCTGGGTGGTGTAGGCCAGGTTGTCCGGCTGCCCGACCTCGAGGGTGGCCACGTCGCCGATGTCCTCGACCAGGTAGATGCGACCCGAGCCGCCCGCGCGGTCCCACTGCCCCATCGTGCCCTCGACCTCCGGGTGCCCGGCGTGGCCGATCAGCACCACGTCGCGCCCGGCGCGGCAGTGGCGGGCCACCTCCAGGTGGACCTTGGTCACCAGCGGGCAGGTGGCGTCGAACACCTTCAGCCCGCGGCGCTCGGCCTCCTCGCGCACCGCCCGCGACACGCCGTGGGCGCTGAAGATGACGGTGGCGTTGTCCGGCACCTCGTCCAGCTCCTCGACGAACACCGCGCCGCGGCGCTTGAGGTCGTCCACCACGAAGCGGTTGTGCACCACCTCGTGGCGCACGTAGATGGGCGCGCCCAGGGTCTCGATGGCGCGCTTGACGATCTCGATGGCGCGGTCGACGCCGGCGCAGAAGCCGCGGGGATTGGCGAGCAGGACGTCCATGGGCATCAGGGGTGGCGGCCGGGGCGGCCCGGCGCATAGCTTGGCACGGCCATCATGAACCCGCCTTGCGGCGCCCGCCGTCGAACATGCCGAACAGGGCGATGCCGATGGCGCCGGCCACGATGGCCGAGTCGGCGAGGTTGAACGCCGGCCAGTAGTGGTCGCGCCAGTGCCACTGGATGAAATCGACCACGTGGCCGTGGACCAGCCGGTCGATCACGTTGCCCAGCGCGCCGCCGATGACCAGCGAGTACGGCAGCGCCTGGCGCCAGTCGCCGCGCGGAGTGCGCCGCAGCCATGCGCCCAGCAGCGCGCAGATGGCCAGGGCCAGCACCGTGAAGAACGTGGTCTGCCAGCCGCCGGCGTCGGCCAGGAAGCTGAACGCCGCGCCGGTGTTGTAGGTGCGGTACCAGTTCCAGAACCCCTCGATCACCGGCACGGCGGTGTACTCGGGCAGGCTGGAGAGCACCCAGGCCTTGGTCCACTGGTCCAGGCCGATGATGGCGGCCGAGAGCGCCAGCCAGGGCAGGGCGTTGGGTCGGGGGGTGCGCATGCTCAGAACCACTGGCGCTCCTCGCCCGGGCCTTCGATGTTGGACACGCAGCGGCCGCAGATCTCCGGGTGGGCGGCCACCGCGCCCACGTCGGCGCGGTGATGCCAGCAGCGCACGCACTTGGGCTTGGTGGTGGGACGGGCGTTGACGAAGATGTCGTCGGTGGCGGCCTCCTCCACCGACACGTCGCCGCTGATGAACAGGAAGCGCAACTCCTCGGCCAGGGGCCGCAGGCGCGCGGCCGTGGCGGCCCCGGCGGTGACGGTGATCTCCGCCTCCAGCGCGGCGCCGATCTGGCCGTTGGCGCGCATCGGCTCCAGCACCTTGGCCACCTGCTCGCGCAGCGCCAGCAGGCGGTCGAAGTCGGCAGCGCCCAGCGGCGCGCCGGCGGGCAGCGGCGCCAGGCCGTCGTACCAGGTCTCGAACAGCACGTTGTCCTTGCGCTGGCCCGGCAGGTAGCCCCACAGCTCGTCGGCGGTGAAGGTCAGCATCGGCGCGATCCAGCGCACGAAGGCCTCGGCGATGCGGAACATCGCGCTCTGCGCGCTGCGCCGGCCGCGCGAGTCCTCGCCCATGGTGTACAGGCGGTCCTTGGTCACGTCCAGGTACAGCGAGCCCAGGTCCACCGAGCAGAAGTTGAGCAGCGCCTGCACGATGCTGGCGAAGTCGTACCGCTCGTAGGCGGCCTTGACCTTCTCCTGCACCTCCCAGGCGCGGTGCACGATCCAGCGGTCCAGCGCCACCATGTCCTCCAGCGGACGCAGGTCGCGCGCCGGGTCGAAGCCGTGCAGGTTGGCCAGCAGGAAGCGCGCGGTGTTGCGGATGCGGCGGTAGGCGTCGGCATTGCGCTTGAGGATCTCCTGCGACAGCGACATCTCGTTGCTGTAGTCGGCCGAGGCGATCCACAGGCGCAGGATGTCCGCGCCCAGCGTCTTCATGATGTCCTGCGGCTCGATGCCGTTGCCCAGCGACTTGGACATCTTGCGGCCGTGCTCGTCCACGGTGAAGCCGTGGGTGAGGCACTGCCGGTACGGCGCGCGGCGGTCCATGGCCACGCCGGTCAGCAGCGAGGACTGGAACCAGCCGCGGTGCTGGTCCGAGCCCTCCAGGTAGAGGTCGGCCGGCTTGCCCAGGCCGCGAGCGGCCAGCACGCCCTCGTGGGTGACGCCCGAGTCGAACCACACGTCGAGGATGTCGGTGACCTTGTCGTAGTCGGCGGCCTCGGCGCCCAGCAGCCCGGCCGGGTCCAGCGTGTACCACACGTCCACCCCCTCGCGCTCGACGCGGTCGGCGACCTGCCGCATCAGTTCGCTGCTGCGCGGGTGCGGCTCGCCGGTCTCGCGGTGCACGAACAGCGCGATGGGCACGCCCCAGGTGCGCTGGCGCGAGATGGTCCAGTCCGGGCGGCCCTGCACCATCGCGGCGATGCGCGCCTTGCCCCACTCCGGGTACCACTGCACGGCGTCGATGGCCGCCAGCGCGTCGCCGCGCAGGCTGCCCTGCTCCATGGAGATGAACCACTGCGGCGTGGCGCGGAAGGCGATGGGCGTCTTGTGC
The DNA here is from genome assembly GCA_035687185.1 of Pseudoxanthomonas sp. Lineage (GTDB taxonomy): Bacteria > Pseudomonadota > Gammaproteobacteria > Xanthomonadales > Xanthomonadaceae > Pseudoxanthomonas. The sequence continues at coordinate 2,768 of DASRYN010000163.1, forward strand.
CGCCAGCAGTGCGGGTAGCTGTGCTCCAGCCGGGTGGCCGCCAGCAGCGCGCCGCTGGCGCGCAGCACCTCGACGATGGCGTCGTTGGCCTTCCAGATGTGCTGGCCGGCCAGCTCGGTGCCGTGCGCCGGGGGCGTGGACGGCAGGTAGACGCCGCGGCCGTCCACCGGGTTGATCTGCGCGGCGCCGTACTTATCGATCAGGCCGTAGCGGCGGCTGGCAACGTAGTCGTCCTGGCCGTGGCCGGGCGCGGTGTGCACCGCGCCGGTGCCGTCCTCGGCGCTGACGTGGTCGCCGAGGATCGCCGGGATGTCGCGCTCGTCGTAGAACGGATGCGCGAACAGCAGCCCCTCCAGCGCCGCGCCCCGGGCACGGCCATGCACGGTCACGCCGGCCACGCCGTAGCGCTGCAGCGCGCGCTCGGCCAGGGCGTCGGCCAGCACCAGCCAGCGGCGGGTGCCGTCGCGGGCCGGGCCTTCGGCCAGGACGTATTCCAGCTCCGGGCCCAGCGAGATGGCCAGCGACGCCGGCAGCGTCCACGGCGTGGTGGTCCAGATCGGCAGCGCGACCTCGACCCCGGCCGGCAGCTCCGCGCCGAACGCGGCGGCCACCGCGCGCGCGTCGCGCGCGGCGTAGGCCACGTCGATCGCGGGGGAGACCTTGTCCTGGTATTCGATCTCGGCCTCGGCCAGCGCCGAGCCGCAGTCGAAGCACCAATGCACCGGCTTGACGCCGCGGGTCAGGTGGCCGTTGTCCACGATCCGCGCCAGGGCGCGGATCTCGTCGGCCTCGAAGCGGAAGTCCAGCGTCTTGTACGGGTTGTCCCAGTCGCCGACCACGCCCAGCCGCTTGAAGTCCTTGCGCTGCAGCTCGATCTGCGACTCGGCGTATTCGCGGCACTTCTGCCGGAACTCCACCGCGTCCAGCCTGGTCCCGACCTTGCCGTACTTCTTCTCGATGGCGATCTCGATCGGCAGGCCGTGGCAGTCCCAGCCCGGCACGTAGGGCGCGTCGAAGCCGGCCAGGTAGCGCGACTTGACGATGATGTCCTTGAGGATCTTGTTGACCGCGTGGCCCAGGTGGATGGCGCCGTTGGCGTAGGGCGGGCCGTCGTGCAGCACGAACAGCGGCCGGCCCTTCGCGTTCTCGCGCAGCCGCGCGTACAGGCCCTGCGCCTCCCAGCGCGCCAGCGTCTCCGGCTCGCGTTTGGGCAGGTCGCCGCGCATCGGGAAATCGGTGGCCGGCAGGTGGAGGGTGGCTTTGTAGTCCTGGCTCACGCCGTGGCTCGCAGTGGTTCGGATTCGGAAAGGACGCGGCGCGCCTGCAGCGCGTCGCGGTGCATCTGCTCGGTCAGCGCCGGCAGGTCGGGGAACTTCTCCTCGTCGCGCAGCCTGGCGACGAACTCCACTTCGATGTGGCGCCCGTACAGGTCGCCGGAGAAATCGAACAGGTGCGCCTCCAGCAGCGGCTCCACGCCCTGCACGGTGGGCCGGGTGCCGAAGCTGGACACCGACGGCCACGGCCGCTCGCCCACGCCGTGCACCCGCGTGGCATAGATGCCGGACAGCGCCGGCGTCTTCGGGAACCGCAGGTTGGCGGTGGGATAGCCCAGGGTGCGGCCCAGCTGGCGGCCGCGCACCACCCGCCCGCCGATGGCGTAGGGCCGGCCCAGCAGCGCCGCGGCGGTGGCGAAGTCGCCCTCGCGCAGGGCCTGGCGGATGCGGGTGCTGGACACGCGCCCGCCGTGGGCCTCCACCGGCGCGATCTCCCCGGCGGTGAAGCCGAGCTCGGCGCCCATCGCCTGCAACAGCGCCAGGTCGCCGCCGCGGCGATGGCCGAAGCGGAACTCCGGCCCGATCCACACCTCGCGCGCGCCCAGCCGCCCGGCCAGCACGCGCCGGACGAAGTCCGCGGCCGGCATCGCCGCCAGCGCGGCGTTGAAGCGCAGCAGGCCGAGGCGGTCGATGCCCAGCGCGAGCAGCCCTTCGATCCGGCCGCGCGGCAGCACCAGGCGCGGCGGCGGCGCGGCGGCGGCGAAGAATTCGCGCGGCAGCGGCTCG
>DASRYN010000164.1:0-5497 GCA_035687185.1 Pseudoxanthomonas sp.
ATGCGCTCAGCGCTTACCATCTTTCGGTTTTCCGCAGGCGGCAGTCGGCGGTTGGCGACGTGATCGAGGTGGTGCCGTGGATGTCCGGCGACCCCGGCGCGCAGCTCAGGCTGCGCCCGCCGCGGGCGCTGACGGCCCGCCAGTTCGTGGCGCTGTTCGCCGCCCTGGCCGGGGCGATGTGGCTGGTGGCCGGGATCGGCTGGCTGGCCGGCAACGCCTTCGCGCCGGCCTTCGCCCTGCTGCACAGCGCGGGGGTCGCGGCGGCATTGCGCTGGCTGTGGCGCAGCGGGGAACGCGGCGAGGAGATCGCCATCGGTCCCGGGGCGGTGGAAGTCCGCCGCGGGGCCGACGCCGTTTTCAGCGCCCACCCGTGCTGGGTGCGGATGCAGGTGCAGGGGGACGGCGGAAGGATCACGCTGTCGTCCAGCGGCAGGTGGGTCGAGGTGGGTGCCTTCCTGGGCCCGGCCGAGCGCTCGCAGCTGGCGCGGTGCATGAAGGAATTCCTGGCGGCCGCCGCGCGCGGCCGCAACCGATGACGCAGACAGGGTCTAGGCAATGATGCAAGCGAACGGGTGGTGGAAGCGGTGGATGGCGGCGGGCGCGCTGATGGCGGCGCCGGCGCTGGCCTGGGCCCAGGCGGCGGACCCGCACCGCTGGCAGCTGAACATGGGGCGCGGCATCACCGCCACCTCGCAGCACGCCTACGACGCGCACATGGTGGCGCTGATCGTGTGCATCGTGATCGGCGTCATCGTGTTCGGCGCGATGGCCTACGCCATGTTCAAGTTCCGCAAGTCCAAGGGTGCGGTCGCCGCCCAGTTCAGCCACAACACCAAGGCCGAGGTCATCTGGACGGTGATCCCGGTGCTGATCCTGATCATCATGGCCTGGCCGGCCACGGCCAAGCTGATCGCGATGTACGACACCCGCGACGCCGAGATGACGGTCAAGGTCACCGGCTACCAGTGGATGTGGAAGTACGAGTACCTGGGCGAGGGCGTGGAGTTCACCAGCCGCCTGGACCGCGAGTCCGACCGCATCCGCCAGAGCGGGCAGACGCCGGACATCGAGAAGAACCCGCACTACCTGCTGGACGTGGACAACCGGCTGGTGCTGCCGGTGGACACCAAGATCCGCTTCGTGATCACCGCCGACGACGTGATCCACGCCTGGTGGGTGCCCGCGCTGGGCTGGAAGCAGGACGCCATCCCCGGCCTGATCAACGAGGCCTGGACCAGCATCCCGACCCCGGGGGTGTACCGCGGCCAGTGCGCCGAGCTGTGCGGCAAGGACCACGGCTTCATGCCGATCGTGGTCGAGGCCGTCTCCAAGGAGGAGTTCGCGCGCTGGCTGGCCTCGAAGAAGCCGGCCCCGGCCGCCGAGCCCGAGGCGCCGGCCGCCCAGCCGGCCGCCGAGCCCGCGCAGCCGGCCGAGCCCGCCGCGGCCGAGCCCGCCGCCGCGCCGGCCCAGGCCTGACCCGAACACGACGCAACGGCCCGCGCCGCGGTCCGCCACGCAGAACGCTTTCCAGAGGTAGCACGCCATGGCCCATTCCGCAGTCGACCACCACGACGACCACCACGGCCACAAGCAGGGGTTCGTCGAGCGCTGGTTCTTCTCGACCAACCACAAGGACATCGGCACGCTGTACCTGCTGTTCTCCTTCGTGATGTTCATCATCGGCGCGGGGATGAGCGTGATCATCCGCCTGGAGCTGATGCAGCCGGGCCTGCAGCACGTCAGCCCCGAGTTCTTCAACCAGATGACCACCGTGCACGCGCTGGTCATGATCTTCGGCGGGGTGATGCCGGCCTTCGTGGGCCTGGCCAACTGGATGGTGCCGCTGCAGATCGGCGCGCCCGACATGGCGCTCCCGCGCATGAACAACTGGTCGTTCTGGCTGCTGCCGGTGGCCTTCAGCATGCTGCTGCTGACCCTGTTCCTGCCGGGCGGCGCCCCGGCAGGCGGCTGGACCCTGTACCCGCCGCTGTCGCTGCAGGGCGGCTACAACGTCGCCTTCACCATCTTCGCCATCCACGTGGCCGGCATCAGCTCGATCATGGGCGCGATCAACATCATCGCGACCATCCTCAACATGCGCGCCCCGGGCATCGACCTGCTGAAGATGCCGATCTTCTGCTGGACCTGGCTGATCACCGCCTTCCTGCTGATCGCGGTCATGCCGGTGCTGGCCGGCGCGGTGACCATGCTGCTGACCGACAAGTTCTTCGGCACCAGCTTCTTCAATGCGGCCGGCGGCGGCGACCCGGTGATGTACCAGCACATCTTCTGGTTCTTCGGCCACCCCGAGGTCTACATCATGATCCTGCCCGCCTTCGGCGTGGTCAGCGAGATCATCCCGACCTTCAGCCGCAAGCCGCTGTTCGGCTACCAGGCCATGGTGTACGCGACCGCCTCGATCGCGTTCCTGTCGTTCATCGTGTGGGCGCACCACATGTTCACGGTGGGCATGCCGCTGGGCGGCGAGATCTACTTCATGTTCGCCACCATGCTGATCGCGGTGCCCACCGGCGTGAAGGTGTTCAACTGGGTCAGCACCATGTGGAAGGGCTCGCTGACCTTCGAGGCGCCGATGCTGTGGTCGGTGGCCTTCGTCATCCTGTTCACCATCGGCGGCTTCTCCGGCCTGATGCTGGCCATCGTGCCGGCCGACTTCCAGTACCACGACACCTATTTCGTCGTCGCGCACTTCCACTACGTGCTGGTGACCGGCGCGGTGTTCGCGCTGATTGCCGCGGTGTACTACTGGTGGCCGAAGTTCACCGGCCGCATGTACAACGAGACCTGGGCCAAGGTGCATTTCTGGTGGTCGGTGGTGTTCGTGAACCTGCTGTTCTTCCCGCAGCACTTCCTGGGCCTGGCCGGCATGCCGCGTCGCATCCCGGACTACAACGTGGTGTTTGCCGACTGGAACTTCATCAGCTCGATCGGCGCGTTCGGCATGTTCGTGACCCCGTTCATGATGGCCGCGATCCTGCTGGCTTCGCTGCGCAACGGCGCCAAGGCCGAGGCGCGCGCGTGGGAGGCGGCCAAGGGCCTGGAGTGGACCGTGCCATCGCCGGCGCCGCACCACACCTTCGCCACCCCGCCGGTCATCCGCGACGGCGACCTGGCCCACGGCGACGTGAGCCACTGAGGCGTACGGCGCCGCGACAACGGCAACCGAGAAGCACATGACCGCACCGGGCGACCACAACCAGGACACCGCGCAGCGCCGCAAGGGCGTGGCGCGCACGGCGTGGGTCGTGGGCGCCATCGCGCTGGCGATCTACCTGGCCTTCATCCTGTCCGGGGTACTGGGCCAATGAGCGCGCAGGGCGCCCCGCGGCGTGGTGCCGGCTGGCTGAAGCTGGCCGGCGTGGCCGTGGCCGCGTTCGCCTTCACCTTCTCGCTGGTGCCGCTGTACCGCATCGCCTGCGAGAAGATCTTCGGCATCCGCCTGGAGCAGGGGCCGGGACAGGTTTCCGCCGCGTCCGCGTCCGGGCGCAAGGCGCGCACGGTGACCGTGCAGTTCGACGGCGGCGTGAACTCCAAGCTGCCGTGGAGCTTCCACCCGGAGCAGCTGACCATGCAGGTCGTGCCCGGCGAGCTGAACGAGGCCATGTACTTCGCGCGCAACGACGGCGACCGCGCCATCGTCGGCAGCGCGGTGCCCTCGGTGGCGCCGGCGCGCGCCTCCGGCCACTTCACCAAGACCGAGTGCTTCTGCTTCACCGCGCAGACGCTGCAGCCGGGCGAGACCCGCGAGATGCCGGTGCGCTTCATCGTCGATCCGGACCTGCCGGCGGACGTGAACACCATCACCCTGTCCTACACTTTCTTCAAGAACGATGCCCTGACCGCGCAGCTGGGCGCGGTCGCGGCCTCCAGCACGCCGCATTCGGCGCCCTGACTGAGCAACGGAAACCGCCATGGCCCAACATCCGACCGACGCCAACATGTACTTCGTGCCGGCCAAGAGCACGGCGCCGATCCTCGCATCGGTGTCGATGTTCGTGCTGATGATCGGCGTGGCCAGCTGGCTCAACGAGGCGCCCTGGGGCAAGTGGGCCTTCTTCGCCGGCGTGGCGATGATGGTGGCCACCCTGTTCAAGTGGTTCAGCGAGGTCGTGCGCGAGTCGCAGTCCGGCTACTACAACCGCCAGGTCGACATCTCGTTCCGGATGGGCATGATCTGGTTCATCTTCTCCGAGGTGATGTTCTTCGGCGCCTTCTTCGGTGCGCTGTTCTACACCCGCCAGTTCGCGCTGCCGTGGCTGGGCGGCGAGGGCGATGGCGTGATGACCAACGCCCTGCTGTGGGACGGCTTCAGCCCCGCGTGGCCGAGCGCGGGCCCGGGCCAGGTCGGCGGCCACTTCCAGACCATCCCGGCCTGGGGCCTGCCGCTGGTCAACACCCTGATCCTGCTGACCTCGGGCGTCACCCTGACCATCGCCCATCACGCGCTCAAGGCCGGCAAGCGCGGCCAGCTGCTGTTCTGGCTCGGCGCCACCGTGGCCCTGGGCGTGGTGTTCCTGGTGCTGCAGGGCGAGGAGTACATCCACGCCTACAGGGAGCTGAACCTGACCCTCGGCTCGGGCATCTACGGCTCCACGTTCTTCATGCTGACCGGCTTCCACGGCGCGCACGTGGCGCTGGGCACCATCATGCTGCTGGTGATGTGGTTCCGTGCGGCCAAGGGCCATTTCACCCGCGACCACCACTTCGCCTTCGAGGCGGCGGCCTGGTACTGGCACTTCGTGGACGTGGTCTGGCTGGGCCTGTTCCTGTTCGTGTACGTGCTGTAACGGGCGGGACGCCGAACCATCGGGTCCGGGTGCCGCGGCCGCGGGCCCGGGCATTCCAGCAGGGGCGCCGCGTGGCGCCCCTGGCTTTTGCGGGTGGCGGTTGCCGGCTCCCGCCGCCGGCGGCCTCAGCGGCCGACGCCGTGCGGCTGGATGACGCCGGTCCAGATGCCGAGGATGACCAGCAGGATCAGCCCGACCGACAGCGCGATGCGCCGGGTCAGGGCATTGACGGTACGCTTGCTCTGGCCGCGGTCGACCAGCAGGTAGTACAGCGCCGACCCCAGGTTCCAGAGGATGAGCAGCAGGAAACCCACCACCACCAGGGTCTTGAGCGAATCGTTCACGGGTACGGCCTCGATGGACGCGGGCTTGCGCGGGCCATTATCGCAGGCGGCGCGCGGCGGCGCGTGGAGGCTGACCCGGTGAGCCGGCGCATGCCCGCGTGGGCCGGGTGGATGCTGGCGCTGCTGGTGGCCGGCGCATGCGCCGCGCTGGGGACATGGCAGCTGCAGCGCATGCACGCCAAGCAGGCGCTGCTGGATGCGTCGGCGCAGGTACTGCGCGAGCGCGCCGCGCGGCCGCTGGCGCTGGCCGCGGACCCGGCGCGCGCGCGCGCCTACGACTGGGCCGCCGGCCGTGGCCGCTTCGCGCCGCTGCCGCCGGTGCTGCTGGACAACCAGAACCGCGAC
>DASRYN010000165.1:0-2433 GCA_035687185.1 Pseudoxanthomonas sp.
CTGGATCACCACCGAGGTGGGGCGCCAGCCGTTCACCGTCTACAACCTGCTGACCACCGCCGAGAGCGCATCGCCGTTGGCGGCCCCGGCGGTGGGCGCGTCGCTGGTGGCGTTCGTGGTCGTGTACTTCGTCGTGTTCGGCTTCGGCACCTGGTACATCCTGCGGCTGATGGCCAAGGGCGTGCAGGTGCGCGAGCAGCCGCTGGACGAGGACAGCGGGCCCATCCGCACCGCCGGCATCACCCCGGGGCCGGCGATGAACATGGGCGGGGAGGCGTGAGCATGGGCATCGACCTGACCGTCGTCTGGGCCTTCATCATCCTGTTCGCCGTGTTCGCCTACGTGGTGATGGACGGCTTCGACCTGGGCATCGGCATCCTGTTCCCGACGCTGATGCCGGGGCAGGAGCGCGACCACGCCATCAATTCCATCGCCCCGGTGTGGGACGGCAACGAGACCTGGCTGGTGCTCGGCGGCGGCGGGCTGCTGGCCGCGTTCCCGCTGGCCTACGGCATCGTGATGACCGCGCTGTACCCGCCGATCATCGCCATGGTGCTGGCGCTGGTGTTCCGCGGGGTGGCCTTCGAGGCGCGCTGGCGCGACCCGCGCCACCGTCCCTGGTGGGACCGGGCCTTCGCCACCGGTTCGCTGCTGGCCGCGTTCGCGCAGGGCGTGACCCTGGGCGCGCTGCTGCAGGGCATCCGCGTGGAGGACCGCGTGTACGCCGGCGGCTGGCTGGACTGGCTGACGCCGTTCTCGATGCTCACCGGCCTGAGCGTGGTGGTCGGTTACGCGCTGCTGGGCGCGACCTGGCTGATCTGGAAGACGGAGGGCTCGCTGCAGGCCCATGCCTTCCGCATGGCGCCGTGGCTGGGCGCGGGCCTGCTGCTGGGCATCGTCGCGGTGAGCCTGGCCACGCTGGGCCTGCGCTTCGACTACCACCGCCGATGGACCGCCTACCCGGTGGTGGTGCTGACCGCGCAGGTGCCGCTGCTGACCGCCATCCTGGCCTACGCGTTCTACCGCGCGCTGCGGCGGCGGCGCGAGGGCTGGCCGTTCCTGCTGACCCTGGGCCTGTTCCTGCTGACCTTCATGGGCCTGGGCATCAGCATGTTCCCCTACGTGGTGCCGCGCGCGCTGACCATCTGGGACGCGGCCGCGCCGGAGGCCAGCCAGGCCTTCATGCTGGTGGGCGCGGTGGTGCTGGTGCCGGTCATCCTCGCCTATACGGGCTGGTCGTACTGGGTGTTCCGCGGCAAGGTGCGCAGCGAGGGCTACCACTGATGCGCAGGCCCGGCGGCACGCAGGCGCCGCTGTGGCGCCGCCTGCTCTGGTTCGCGGCGCTGTGGCTGGCGGGCCTGGCCTGCGTCGGCATCCTGGCCGGGCTGCTGCGGTTCTGGCTGCGCCCCTGAGGGGGCTCAGTCGGCCGGCGCCCAGCGGTAGGCGCGCACCGTGCCGTCGAACAGCAGCGGGATCACCAGCAGCCGCTCGTCCTTCGCGTAGTGGTGGTCGGCGCTGCCCTTGGCCAGCGAGAGCAGCTCGCGCACCTGGCCGTCGGCGCCCACGTGCAGCAGCTTGCCGTGCGTCCAGTCGGTGACCGTGTAGCCGCCGCGGCCGTCGGGCTCGATGCCGTCGATGTGGCCGATGGGCCGTGTGCCGATGCGGCCGATGGCACGGTCGGCGAAGGCGACGGTGGACAGGTGGCCCAGCTGTTCGCCCTCGGGGCCGGGCACCTGCCAGCTGCCCATCACCAGGCGGTCGGCCTCGGCACGCAGGCCGTTGGGCTTGCCGGTGATGCGGGTGTCGATCCGCGCCCATGGCGCGAAGCGGCCGCCGCCGAGGCCGCCGTCCAGGCGGTAGACCGTGTCCAGCCGCCGGCTGAAGACGTAGACGTTGCCCTGCGGGTCGGCGGTGGCGTCGTTGAAGGCGCCGGGGCCGCCGTCCTCGGGCATGTGCCGGCGCACGATGGCGCCGCTGTCCAGGTCGATCTCCACCAGCGCGTCGTCGTCGCCGGCGTAGAGGCGGCCGTTGGCCAGCGCCAGGCCCTTGGGGTTCTGCAGCCCGGTGACCCACTTCAGCTCGAGGATGCGGCCCTGCGCGTCCAGGCGGCTGATGAAGCCGTCGCCCGGCGTGGCGCCCTCGCCCCAGCTGGCCATGTTCGAAACGTAGAACTGGTTGCGCGCCGGATCGAGCACCACCGACTCGGGGGTGGACAGACCGGTGGTCTCCCACAGCGGCTCGGGCACGGACGGGGCCGGCTGCGCGGTGGCGGGGGCGGCGAGGGCCAGCAGCAGCAACGCGGTCGGGCAGGTGGACGGCATGGGCATGGCGCAGTCGGCACGGTGGACGAGGGCGCAGGGTAGCCGGGCGCCGGCGCCGCGTCACCGCCGACGCCGGCCTGGGTGGCCTCAGGCCCGGGCACGCTGCGGCGCG
>DASRYN010000166.1:0-5600 GCA_035687185.1 Pseudoxanthomonas sp.
CGTCGCCCGCCACTTCTCGCTGGACGCGGCCGAGGCCACGGTGCAGCGCGTTTTCTTCGCCTAGCCGCGGCGCCCGGAAACGCCGACGGCCCGCGCTGGGCGGGCCGTCCTCGTCGTTGCCGCGTCGTGCCGGGCCGGGCCCGGCGGGCTCAGTCGTCGCCCTTGGACAGGTCGTCGTCGGCCACCACCTCGGCGGCGGCCCACTCCAGCGCCTCGCGCTCGGCGCGCTCGCGCTCGGCCTTCTCGACCTCGTCGATCAGGGCGTTGTCGACCGTGCGCGCGGCGATCTCGCGCAGCGCCAGCACCGTGGGCTTGTCCTCGCTCTCGGTGTTGTCCAGCGTGGCCGGCACGCCGTTGGCGAGCTGGCGCGCGCGCTTGGCGGCCATCATGACCAGTTCGAAGCGGTTGTTGACCACTTCCAGGCAATCTTCGACGGTGATACGGGCCATAGGATTCCGGGCGACCGGGGCCGCCGCTCTCGCGATAGGGGGAAACGGGCGCGGAGTGTACTCCCGCGCCCCCCGCCGGGGCAAGGCCCGCGGCTGAACGGGCCTTTGCAATCAACCAGTTACCGGGACGACGCGGGTACGCCGCTCATTCCCCTGGCGCCAGCAGCGCCTGGATCAGGCCGCGGTGCCGCAGCTGCTGCTGGCCGCGGCGCAGGCGGCTGGCGGTGAAGATGGCGCACATCTCCGCCACCGCGGTGTCGAACACCTCGTTGACGATGACGTAGTCGAACTCGCCGTAGTGCGACATCTCCTCGCGCGCGGCGGCCAGGCGCCGGGCGATGACCTCCTCGCTGTCCTGCCCGCGCGAGCGCATGCGCTGCTCCAGCGCCTGACGCGAGGGCGGCAGGATGAACACGCTGACCGCGTCGGGCACCTTGGCCCGCACCTGGGCCGCGCCCTGCCAGTCGATCTCCAGCAGCACGTCGTGGCCGGCGGCCAGCTGCGGCTCCACCGACTGCCGCGCGGTCCCTTTCCAGTCGCCGTGGACGCGGGCGTACTCGAAGAAGTCGCCCGCGTCGATCATGCGCTGGAATTCCTCCGCCGAGACGAAGTGGTAGTGCTCGGCGTGGCGCTCGCCCGGGCGCGGCGCGCGCGAGGTGAACGAGATCGACAGGCGGATCTGCCGGTCGCGGGCCAGCACCGCGTTGACGATGCTGGACTTCCCGGCCCCGGAGGGCGCGGCGACGATGAAGAGGGTGCCTCGCATCTGGCTCATTCGATGTTCTGGACCTGCTCGCGGACCTGGTCGATCAGCACCTTCAGCTCGACCGCGGCGGCCGAGGTGCGCGCGTCCACCGACTTGGAGCCCAGGGTGTTGGCCTCGCGGTTGAACTCCTGCAACAGGAAGTCCAGGCGCCGGCCGGCCGGCTGCGGCTGGGCCAGGATGCGCCGGATCTCGGCGATGTGGCTGCCCAGGCGGTCCAGTTCCTCGTCCACGTCCAGCTTCTGCAGCCACAGCACCAGCTCCTGCTCGGCGCGGCCCGGCTCCACCGGATGCGGCAGGTCGGCCAGGCGCGCGGCGAGCTTGGCGCGCTGGCCCTCGCGGATGGCCGGGATCAGCCCGCGCACCTGCGCGGCGATGCGCTCGATGGCGTCCACGCGCTCGGCGATGGCCGCCTCCAACTTGGCGCCCTCGCGCCCGCGCGCGGCCACGAACTCGTCCAGCACCTGGTCCAGCAGCGCCAGTGCCTCGGCCTGCAGCGCCTCGCCGTCGGCCGCCGGCGCCTGCAGCACGCCCGGCAGCTGCAGCAGCTGGGTGAACTCCACCCGCAGGTTGGGGAAGCGCCCGGCCAGGCGCATGGCCACGGCGCCGAGCTGCTCCAGCAGCGGCTCGTTCACCGCCAGGTGCGCGGCGGCCTCCGGCGCGCGCAGGCGCAGGGCCAGGTCCAGCTTGCCGCGCTGGATGCGCGCGGCGATGCGCTCGCGCAGCACCGGCTCCAGCGCGCGCAGGTCCTCGCCCAGGCGCAGGCCGATCTCGAGGAAGCGGTGGTTGACCGAGCGCAGCTCGCAGCCGAGTACGCCCCAGGGGGTGCCGCGTTCGCCGCTGGCGAAGGCGGTCATGCTACGGATCATGCCGGGGTCCGTCGGTGGCAAGGCGCGAATGGTAATCTAGCCGGCCCGCCGCGGCACGCGCCGCCTCCGCGCGACGCCACCCCCGGCGACCGCCCTCCCCTTTCTTCCGGAAACCCGCATGACCGTCGTCCGTCCCAGTGGCCGCGCCCCCGAGCAGCTGCGCGAGGTGCGCATCGAGCGCGGCTACACCCGCCACGCCGAGGGTTCGGTACTGGTCAGCTTCGGCGACACCCGGGTGCTGTGCACCGCCAGCGTGGAGAACCGCGTGCCGGCCTTCCTGCGCGGCAAGGGCGAAGGCTGGGTCACCGCCGAGTACGGCATGCTGCCGCGCGCGACCCACACCCGCAGCGACCGCGAGGCCGCGCGCGGCAAGCAGGGCGGACGCACCCTGGAGATCCAGCGCCTGATCGGCCGCGCCCTGCGCGCCTGCGTGGACCGCACCGCGCTGGGCGAGCGCACCATCACCCTGGACTGCGACGTGCTGCAGGCCGACGGCGGCACCCGCACCGCGGCCATCACCGGCGCCTACGTGGCGCTGGTGGACGCGGCGCGCTGGCTGCTGGCGCGGCGCGAGATCGCCCGCGACCCGGTGTTCGGCGCGGTGGCGGCGGTGTCCGTGGGCATCTTCCGCGGCGTGCCGGTGCTGGACCTGGACTACGCCGAGGACAGCGGGTGCGACACCGACATGAACGTGGTCATGAACGACGGCGGTGGCTTCATCGAGCTGCAGGGCACCGCCGAGGGCCACGCCTTCCGTCGCGACGAGCTGGACGCGCTGCTGGCCCTGGCCGAGCGCGGCATCGGCCAGCTGCTGGCGGCGCAGCGCGCGGCGCTGGACGGCTGAGCGCATGGCCGGCGCATCGCCCCCACGGCTGGTGCTGGCCAGCGGCAACGCCGGCAAGCTGGCCGAGCTGCGTGCGCTGCTGGCGGGCACCGGGGCGACGCTGGTCGCGCAATCGGACCTGGGCGTGGCCGATGTCGAGGAGACCGGCCTGACCTTCGTCGAGAACGCCCTGCTCAAGGCGCGCCACGCCGCGCGCGCCACCGGGCTGCCCGCCCTGGCCGACGATTCCGGGCTTTGCGTGGACGCGCTCGGCGGCGCGCCGGGGCTGTACTCGGCGCGCTATGCCGGCGGGCACGGCGACAGCACCGCCAACATCGCGCGGCTGTTGCGCGAGCTCGGCGACCTGCCGCCGGAGCGGCGCACCGCGCACTTCCATTCGGTCATCGTGCTGCTGCGCCACGCCGAGGACCCGCAACCGCTGATCGCCGAGGGCGTCTGGCCGGGCGTGGTGCTGGACGCACCGCGCGGCGACGGCGGCTTCGGCTACGATCCGGTGTTCCTCGACCCCGGGCACGGCCTCAGCGCCGCCGAGCTGGACCCGGCGCTGAAGAACCGCATCAGCCACCGCGGCCGCGCGCTGCAGCAGCTGGCCGCGCGGCTGCCCGCGGTGCTGGCCGCGCTGCGCTGACGCCCGCACCGGGCCCGCGCCCGCCATGCCTCCCGCCCTGGTCCCGCCGCCGCTCTCGCTCTACGTCCACCTGCCGTGGTGCGTGCGCAAGTGTCCGTACTGCGACTTCAACTCGCATGCGGCCAAGGGCGCGCTGCCGTTCGACGCGTACGTGGACGCGCTGGTGCGCGACCTGGAGCACGACCTGCCGCTGGTGTGGGGCCGCACCGTGCACAGCGTGTTCTTCGGCGGCGGCACGCCCAGCCTGTTCCCGCCCGAGGCCATCGACCGCTTCCTGCAGGCCGCCTCGGCGCGGCTGCGGCTGGCGCCCGACGCGGAGATCACGCTGGAGGCCAACCCCGGCACCGCCGAGCACGGCCGCTTCGACGGCTACCGCGCCGCGGGCGTGAACCGCGTCAGCTTCGGCATCCAGAGCTTCGACGACGGCTGCCTGCAGCGGCTGGGCCGCATCCACGGCAGCGCCGAGGCCGAGGCCGCGGTGAAGCTGGCGCAGGACGCCGGCCTGGACAACCTCAACCTGGACCTGATGTACGCCCTGCCCGGCCAGGACCTGGCCATGGCCGAGGCCGACCTGGAGCGCGCCTTCGCCCTGCAACCGGCGCACATCAGCCACTACCAGCTCACGCTGGAACCGAACACCGTGTTCTTCGCCCGGCCGCCGCAGGGCATCCCGGACGAGGACCTCGCCTGGGACATCCAGGAGCGCTGCCAGGCGCTGCTTGCCCGGGCCGGCTACGCCCACTACGAGACCAGCGCCTACGCGCGGCCGGGGCGGCAGTGCGCGCACAACCTGAACTACTGGCGCTACGGCGACTACCTGGGCCTCGGCGCCGGCGCGCACGGCAAGATCACCCTCGGGGCCGAGCAGGCCATCCTGCGCCGCTGGAAGCACAGGCATCCGGCGACCTGGATGGCGGCGGCCGGCACCGCCGAGGCCATCGGCGGCGACGACCGCATCGACCCGCAGCGGCGCCCGTTCGAGTTCATGCTCAACGCGCTGCGGCTGCACGAGGGCTTCGACCTGTCCGCGTTCGAGGCGCGCACCGGGCTGCCGCGGGACAGCATCGCCGGGCCCCTGGCGGAAGCCCGCGGGCACGGCTGGCTGGCCGTGGACGGCGAGCGCGTGCGGCCCACCGCCCTGGGCCAGCGCTTCGCCAACGACGCCATTGCCCTGTTCCTGTGACCGCGGTGGCCGCCGCGGCGGCAAACGTGCTAAATACCGCGTCCACAGGGGACCGAGCCGGATGGCCGCCACATTCCAGACCACGCCCACGGGTGCCGCGCCGCCCACGCTGGCCACCGCCGCGCTGCCGGCGCGGGTGCGCCAGATCCTGGAGGCGGTCAACGCGCTGGCCGCGCAGGCCCTGACGGCCCCGCTCAACCTGGCCCTCAACGAGTTCGAGCGGCAACTGTTCAAGCAGGCCGAGCGCGCGCGCAGCACCCAGGAGCAGGCCGAGCGCTTCGCCGAGATGCAGCACCTGCGCCAGCACCGCGCCGACCTGGTGCCGCGCTACCTGGCGGGGCTGGAAGCGGTGCTGGCGCGGTTGCGCGAGGAGCCGGAGCCGCCCCCGGCCCGGACCGAGGCGCCCGACCCCGCCGAGTACCGGCACCTGACCCTGGTCGAGGACAACGACCTGGACCGCGACATCGTGCTGCGCGACATCGCCCGGCGCGAGGCGCAACGCGGCGGGACACCGCTGCTGCTGCTGGGCCAGCGCTTCGGCGTGCTGGCCGCGCGCCCGGCGTTCGACCCGGAAACCCTGGCGGTGGGCCCGTACGCCCTGTGCCGGATCCTGCGTGGGGCCGGCGAGGCGCTGCAGGTCGGCGTGGATGCGCAACTGCTGTTCTACCGCGCGTTCGAAAGCCACGTGATGGAGCGGTACGGCGAGTTCGTCGAACGGGTGAACGTGCGGCTGGCGCACGAGGGCGTGCTGCCCGGGCTGACCTACCAGCCGTACCGGCCGCGCACGCCGGGCCAGAGCCGCCCGCGGCCGGCCCCGGCCGATGCGCCCGCCGGGCGGCGGCCGCTGACCGGCTGGCATGGCCA
>DASRYN010000167.1:0-3507 GCA_035687185.1 Pseudoxanthomonas sp.
GTCCGGACGGCGCGGCAGCCGGCCGTGACCGGCGCAGGCCGCCGCGGCGGCGCGGGCGCTAGTGCGCGGCCAGCACGCGGTCGCGGCCGGCGCGCTTGGCCTGGTACATGGCGCGGTCGGCGCGGCGGATCAGGTGCTCGCGCTCCTCGCCCAGCTGGCGCACGGCCACCCCGGCGCTGAAGGTCACCGGGATGCGGCGGCCCTCGTGGCGCAGCGGGCGCGCCGCCAGCGCGTGCTGCACCCGGCGCACGATGGCCGTGGCGTCCTCGAGCGTGGCGCCGGGCAGCAGCAGCACGAACTCCTCGCCGCCGTGGCGGGCGATGGCGTCGCCCGGGCGCATGCCCTCGCGCAGCATCTGCACCACGTGCCGCAGCGCGGCGTCGCCGCCGGCATGGCCGTGGGTGGCGTTGAGGTCGCGGAAGCCGTCCAGGTCCACCACCGCCAGCGCGAGCGGCCGCGCCTCGCGCTCGGCGCGCGCCGCCTCCACCCCGTACAGCTCCTCCAGCCCGCGGCGGTTGAGCACGCCGGTGAGCGGGTCGCTGCGCACCAGGTCGCCGGCCTCGCGCAGCTGCGCCTCCAGTGCGCGCACGCGCGCCTCGGCCGCCTCCACTTCCTCGCGCGCGGCCAGCAGTTCGTCGCGCGCCCGTTGCGCGTGCCGCTGCAGCTGCGCGGCGTCCTCCAGCACCTCGTCCAGGCGGCGGCCCAGCTCGGCGATGCTGCGCGCGCCGCGGACCGCTTCCAGGTGCGCCTCCATCCGTCCCTGGAACTGGCCGGTGCTGTCGGCCATGCCGTCCAGGCGCTCGACGAAGGCGACCATCATCCCGCGCATGGCGTCCTTGGACTCGGCGATGCCCTGGCGCAGCAGGCCCTGCTGGTAGACCAGCTCGCGCAGGCCCTGGCGCGTGGCTTCCAGCGCGTGGCGGTCGGGCGTGCCGGCGAGCAGCTCGCGCACGCCGGCCACCTGGCCCTGCAGCCAGCTGCCGTCCTCCAGCAGCTCGAACAGGTTCTCCAGCAGCAGGTCGAACAGGCTCAGCAGCAGCGCCTGGCGCTCGGCGGTCTCGCCGGCGTGGACGCCCACCTGGTGGCACAGCTCGCGCACCCGGCGGGCCAGGGGCGCCAGGTCGGTGCCCGGCCGCCACTGGCGCAGCGCTTCGCCCAGCGCCGCGGACTCGTCGGCCAGCGCCGGCAGCGGGTCCAGCAGCGAAGCCAGCGCCACGCCCAGCGCCTGGCGCAGCAGTTCGCGCAGTTGCTCGGATTCGGCGGCCGCGCCGCCGGGGGCGTCCAGGCTCTCGGCGAAGCCGCGCAGGTACTTCTCCAGGAACTGGCGCAGGACCCGCGCGCAGGTGGTCCAGTCCTCGGCCGCCGTGGCCGAGCGCAGCCGCCGGCCGAGGTCGCCCAGCTCGCCTGGCAGGGCCGCCAGGCCCTCGGCGAATGCGGGCAGCAGCAGGCGCGGGTCGGACGCGGCGGCGGCCAGGGACGCGGCCGGGTCCGTGGACACGGCAGTGGCGGCGATGGGGCCTCGGGCGGGCATGGCGGGTACCGGGCGGGCGCGCCGGGCCGCGGCGCGACGGGGGACGCCGCGTTAGCGGCCGCGCCCGCGGCCGTTTTAGCACGGCACTGGCCGGCGGCGGCGGGGCGGGCGTAGGCTCGCCCCGCGGCATCCGCCGCGACCGGGGAGGGAAGGCGATGCAGACCATGCACCACGGGCCGGCGCGCCCGAAGGCCTACTGGGCGGTGGCCGCGCTGGCGTTGCTCTGGAACCTGCTCGGGCTGGCGATGTTCGTGGTGCACGTCACCACGGACGAGGCCCGCCTGGCCGCGCTGGACGAAGCCCAGCGCCGCATCCACCTGGCCACGCCCGGCTGGATGACCGCCGCCTTCGGCCTGGCCGTGGCCGGGGGCGTGCTCGGCGCGCTGGGGCTGCTGCTGCGCCGGCGCTGGGCGGTGCCCATGTTCGGGGTTTCGCTGCTGGCCCTGCTGGCGCAGGTGGCCGGCACCTTCCTGGCCACGCCGGCCTGGGCGGTGTACGGGCCGGCCGGCACCGCCATGCCGGCGCTGCTGCTGCTGGTCGCGCTGGCCCTGCTGGCCTGGGCGCGGCGCTGCGCCGCCCGCGGCTGGCTGCGCTGAAGCGCCTCCACGCGCGCCTGCCGTGCGCAGTGCGAGGCTGGGGATCCACGACGTAAGGAGGTGGCATGGACATCGGCATGATCGGTCTGGGACGGATGGGCGCGAACATGGCCCGGCGCCTGCACGGCGGCGGGCACCGCGTGGTGGGCTACGACCCCGGGCGCGGCGCGCGCGAGGCCGCCGCCGGGCACGGGCTGGAGACGGCCGGCTCGCTGCAGGCGCTGGTCCAGGCGCTGCCGGCCCCGCGCGTGCTGTGGCTGATGGTCCCGGCCGGCGCGCCGGTGGACGCGACCCTGGACGCGCTGCGCCCGCTGCTCCAGGCCGGCGACGTGGTGGTCGACGGCGGCAACTCCTACTACCGCGACAGCCAGCGCCGCGCCGCGCAGTGCCAGCAGGACGGCATCCACTTCCTCGACTGCGGCACCAGCGGCGGCATCTGGGGCCTGGCCGAGGGCTACAGCCTGATGGTGGGCGGCGACGCGGCGGCGGCCGAGCGGCTGCGGCCGCTGTTCCAGACCCTGGCCCCGGCGCCGGACCGCGGCTGGGGCCGGGTGGGGCCCAGCGGCGCCGGGCACTTCGCCAAGATGGTCCACAACGGCATCGAGTACGGGATGATGCAGGCCTACGCCGAGGGTTTCGCGCTGATGCAGCGCAAGGAAGCGCTGGCGCTGGACCTGCCGCAGGTGGCCGAGATCTGGCGCCACGGCAGCGTGGTGCGCTCCTGGCTGCTGGACCTGGCCGCCGACGCGCTGCGCGAGAACCCCTCGCTGGAGGGCATCGCGCCCTACGTGGCCGATTCCGGCGAAGGCCGCTGGACGGTGGCCGAGGCCATCGACCTGGACGTGTCCGCGCCGGTGATCACCATGTCGCTGCTGGAGCGGCTGCGCTCGCGCGAGAAGGATTCCTACGGCGACAAGCTGCTGGCCGCGCTGCGCGACCGCTTCGGCGGCCACGGCGTGCGCAGCGGCTGAACGCTCAGGCCACGGCGAACGGCACCTCGCGGCGTTGCGCCGCGCTGGCGATGCCGGCCTCGATCACGCGCATGGCCAGCAGCGCTTCCTCCGCCGGCACCGGCGGCGGCCCCCCGTCGAGGATCGCCCGGCGCAGCGCCGCGTAGTAGGCCGGGTAGTCGCCCGCCGGCGCCGGCGAGGGCGCCTCGCGCACGCCGCCGCCTTCGTCCACGCGCAGCAGCGTGCCCGGGCGCGGGTCGCGGCCCCAGCCGGCGGCGCCGGGCACGCCGCCGGCGCGCAATGCGTCCTCCTGCGGGTCCAGCCCGTGCTTGAGCCAGCTGCCGCCGCTGCCGTGAACCGCGAAGCGCAGGCCGTGGCCGGGCACCAGCGAACCGGCGTGCAACAGCACCCGCAACCGCGGATAGCGCAG
>DASRYN010000168.1:0-32251 GCA_035687185.1 Pseudoxanthomonas sp.
GAGATGGTGATGCCGGGCGACAACGTGAAGATGTCGGTGTCGCTGATCAACCCGGTGGCGATGGACGAGGGCCTGCGCTTCGCGATCCGCGAGGGCGGCCGCACCGTCGGCGCCGGCGTGGTGGCCAAGATCCTGAAGTAATTCAAGGCTTTACCGCCGCCCCTGGCTGGGTCGGGGGCGGCCTACCGCGAAAAGAGGCACAGGAGGTGCCTCGTGTTCGCCGGACAGGGAAGGGTCGCGTGACGGATACGCGTTCGCAGCCGACAGGCTGTTGACGCTGTGCTTTGCGCGTTCTATACTTTTCCGTCTGGGCAGGCCGGCTTGCTGGTCTGCCCGCGCTTTTGGGGGTCGGGCAACCGGGTCCCGCCCGGCGACGGGGTCGCCGGGCACAGCAACGAACCATACCGGGGCAGGCATCCCAGAGGCCGCGCCCGTCGCTCTTTTAACGAAGGAACTCCGTCATGGCGGACCAAAAGATCCGGATTCGGCTCAAGGCGTTCGATCACCGTCTGATCGACCGTTCGGCCAGCGAGATCGTCGAGACGGCCAAGAGGACCGGCGCGCAGGTGCGTGGCCCGATCCCGCTGCCGACCAAGATCGAGCGTTACACCGTTCTCGTCTCCCCGCATGCCGACAAGGATGCGCGCGACCAGTACGAGACCCGCACGCACAAGCGCGTGCTCGACATCGTCGACCCCAACGACAAGACCGTGGACGCGCTGATGAAGCTCGAGCTCGCGGCCGGCGTCGACGTCCAGATCAAGCTCGCCTGAGGACTGCCGACATGACGAAGAAGTATTCGTTGGGTCTGGTCGGCCGCAAGGCCGGCATGAGCCGCGTGTTCACCGAAGACGGCCGTTCCGTCCCGGTGACCCTGATCGAGGCCACCCCGAACCGCATCACCCAGATCAAGACCGTCGAGGCCGACGGCTACAGCGCCGTCCAGGTGACGACCGGCAGCCGCCGCGCCTCCCTGGTGAACAAGCCGCTGGCCGGGCACTACGCCAAGGCCAAGGTCGAAGCCGGCCGCGGCCTGTGGGAGTTCCGCGTGGCCGACGAGAAGATCGGCGATTTCGCCATTGGTGGCGAGATCAAGGCCGACATCTTCGAGGTCGGCCAGAAGGTCGACGTCCAGGGCGTGACCAAGGGCAAGGGCTTCCAGGGCACGATCAAGCGCCACAACTTCACCATGGGTGATGCCACCCACGGCAACTCGCTGAGCCACCGCGCTCCGGGTTCGATCGGCCAGCGCCAGACGCCGGGCCGCGTGTTCCCGGGCAAGAAGATGTCCGGCCACATGGGCGCCGAGGTCCAGAGCGCGCAGAACCTGGAAGTGGTGCGCGTGGATGCCGAGCGCGGCCTGATCGCCGTCCGCGGCGCCGTCCCGGGTGCCCCGGGTGGCGACGTGGTCGTGCGCCCGGCGAGCAAGGCGTAAGGAGAATCACGATGGAACTCACCATTACGGGTAGCGGCGACACCCTGTCGGTCTCCGACGCCGTGTTCGGCCGCGAATTCAGCGAGGACCTGGTCCACCAGGTCGTGGTCGCCTACCGCAACGCCGGTCGCGCCGGCACCAAGGCGCAGAAGACCCGCGCCGAGGTCAACGGCACCACCAAGAAGTCCAAGCGGCAGAAGGGCGGCGGTGCGCGTCACGGCGCGCTGACGGCCCCGATCTTCGTCGGCGGCGGCGTGACCTTCGCGGCCAAGCCGCGCAGCTTCGCGCAGAAGGTCAACCGCAAGATGTACCGCGCCGCGATCAGCGCGATCCTGTCCGAGCTCAACCGCCAGGGCCGCCTGAAGGTCGTCGACTCGTTCGACGTCGAGGCCGCCAAGACCAAGGCCCTGGTGGAGAAGCTGGCCGGCCTGGACCTGGGCAAGCGCCCGCTGATCGTCACCGAGGAGGCCTCGGAGAACCTGTTCCTGTCGGCCCGCAACCTGCCGTACGTGCAGGTCCGCGACGTGCAGGGCCTGGATCCGGTGGCCCTGGTCGGCGCCGATTCCGTGCTGATCACCGCCGATGCGGTCAAGAAGGTCGAGGAGTGGCTGGCATGAGCGCCAACGAGAAGATTTTCAGCGTGCTGCGCGCCCCGCGCGTGTCGGAGAAGACCGCGCGCCTGCAGGAAGTCAGCAACCAGTACGTGTTCGAGGTTTCGAACGACGCCACCAAGGCCGACGTCAAGGCCGCGGTGGAGCAGCTGTTCGACGTCAAGGTCGAGGCCGTCAACGTCGTCAACGTGAAGGGCAAGAACAAGTCCTTCCGCTTCCGTGCCGGCCGCCGCGGCGACTGGCGTAAGGCGTACGTGCGCCTGGCCGAAGGCCAGAGCATCGACGTGTCCGCCAAGGCCTGAGGGTGATCCCATGCCATTGATGAAGTTCAAGCCCACTTCCGCCGGCCGCCGTTCCGCGGTTCGCGTGGTCACGCCCGACCTGCACAAGGGCGCGCCGCACGCTGCGCTGGTCGAGAAGCAGAGCAAGTCCGGCGGCCGCAACCACCACGGCCGCATCACCACCCGCCATGTCGGCGGCGGCCACAAGCACCACTACCGCCTGATCGACTTCAAGCGGAACAAGGAAGGCATCGTCGCGCGCGTCGAGCGGGTCGAGTACGACCCCAACCGCACCGCGCACATCGCCCTGCTGTGCTACGCCGACGGCGAGCGCCGCTACATCATCGCGCCGAAGGGCCTGAAGGCCGGCGACCAGGTGATTGCGGGTTCCGACGCGCCGATCAAGGCCGGCAACACGCTGCCGCTGCGCAACATCCCGGTGGGCACCACGGTGCACTGCATCGAGCTCAAGCCGGGCAAGGGCGCGCAGATCGCCCGCGCCGCCGGCGCCGGCGTGCAGCTGGTGGCCCGCGAGGGCGCCTACGCGCTGCTCCGCCTGCGTTCGGGCGAGATGCGCAAGGTGCCGGCCGAATGCCGCGCCACCATCGGCGAGGTCGGCAACGACGAGCATAACCTGGAGAAGCTGGGCAAGGCCGGCGCCAAGCGCTGGCGCGGCGTCCGCCCGACCGTCCGCGGCGCGGCCATGAACCCGGTCGACCACCCGCACGGTGGTGGCGAGGCGAAGGCCGGCCAGGGCAACCCGCATCCGGTCACCCCGTGGGGTGTGCCGACCAAGGGTTACAAGACGCGCAAGAACAAGCGCACCCAGCAGTTCATCGTCCGCGATCGTAGGGGCTAATCGACCATGCCACGTTCCCTCAAGAAAGGCCCGTTCGTCGATCACCACCTCCTCAAGAAGGTGGAGGCCGCGGGCGGCACCAAGAAGCCGATCAAGACCTGGTCGCGCCGTTCCATGATCCTGCCCGAGATGGTCGGGTTCACCATCGCCGTGCACAACGGCAAGAACCACGTTCCGGTGCTCGTCAACGAGAACATGGTCGGCCACAAGCTCGGCGAGTTCGCCGTCACCCGGACCTTCAAGGGTCACGGCGGCGACAAGAAGTCGAAGTAAGGAGAGATGACAATGGAAGCGAAAGCCATCCTGCGCACCGCGCGCATCTCCCCCCAGAAGGCCCGCCTGGTCGCCGACCAGGTGCGTGGCCTGCCGGCCGAACGCGCCGTCAACCTGCTGAAGTTCTCGGACAAGAAAGCCGCCGCGCTGATCAAGAAGGTGGTCGAGTCGGCCATCGCCAACGCCGAGAACAACCAGGGCGCCGACATCGACGAGCTGAAGGTCAAGACCATCATGGTCGACGAAGGTCCGACCCTGAAGCGGTTCATGGCCCGCGCCAAGGGCCGCGGCACCCGCATCCTGAAGCGGACCAGCCACATCACCGTCGTCGTGGGAGAGGGCAAGTAATATGGGTCACAAAGTTCATCCCACCGGCATCCGCCTTGGCATCGCCAAGGACTGGAACTCGAAGTGGTACGCCGGCAAGGGCGAGTACGCCCAGTACCTGGCGGCCGACCTGAAGGTGCGCGAGATGCTGCGCAAGAAGCTGGCGCAGGCCGGGATCAGCAAGATCCTGATCGAGCGCCCGGCCAAGACCGCCCGCGTGACCATCCACACCGCCCGCCCGGGCGTGGTGATCGGCAAGCGCGGCGAGGACATCGAGAAGCTGCGCAAGGAAGTCAGCGCGCTGATGGGCGTCCCGGCGCACATCAACGTCACCGAGGTCCGCAAGCCGGAGCTGGACGCGCAGCTGGTCGCCGAGTCCATCGCCCAGCAGCTGGAGCGCCGCATCATGTTCCGCCGCGCGATGAAGCGCGCCGTCGGCAACGCGATGCGCCTGGGTGCCCTGGGCATCAAGGTCAACGTCGCCGGCCGTCTGAACGGCGCCGAGATCGCCCGTTCGGAGTGGTACCGCGAGGGCCGCGTGCCGCTGCATACCCTGCGCGCGGACATCGACTACGGTTTCGCCGAGGCGCACACCACCTACGGCGTGATCGGCATCAAGGTATGGGTCTACAAGGGCGAGATCTTCGACTTCGCCCAGGTCGGACAGGAGAAGCAGGAAGAAGCCGCCCCCCGCGCCGAGCGCGGCGAGCGCGAGCGTCCCTCCCGTCCCGCACGTGAAGCGAGGTAACGGCGATGTTGCAACCCAAGCGAACCAAGTACCGCAAGCAGCACAAGGGCCGTAACGAGGGCCTGAGCTGGAGCGCCAACGCCGTGTCCTTCGGCGAGTACGGCCTGAAGGCGACCGCCCACGGCCGCCTGACCGCCCGCCAGATCGAGGCCGCGCGCCGCACGATCAGCCGCTACGTCAAGCGCGGCGGCAAGATGTGGATCCGCGTGTTCCCGGACAAGCCGATCACCCAGAAGCCGATCGAGGTCCGAATGGGCTCGGGCAAGGGTAACGTCGAGTACTGGGTGGCGCAGATCCAGCCGGGCCGGATGATCTATGAAATCGAGGGCGTGCCGGAGGAGACGGCCCGCGAGGCGTTCCGCCTGGCGGCCGCCAAGCTCTCGGTCACCACCACCTTCGTGACCCGCACGGTGCGCTAATGGCTACGATCAACGAACTCCGCGAAAAGTCGGCCGACGAGCTCAAGGCCCACCTGCTGGACCTGCGCAAGGAGCAGTTCTCCCTGCGCATGCAGCAGGCGACCGGCCAGCTGTCGAAGACCCACGAAACCCGCCGGGTGCGCCGCGAGATCGCGCGCGTGAAGACCCTGCTCGGCAGCAACAAGTAAGGGATCGCCGCGATGAGCGACAACAACAGCAAGCCGCTGCGCACGATCGAAGGTCGTGTGATCAGCAACAAGATGGACAAGACGGTCACCGTCCTGGTGGAGCGCCAGGTCAAGCACGCCCTGTACGGCAAGTACATCAAGCGCTCGACCAAGCTCCACGCCCACGATGCGGACAACAGCTGCAACGAGGGCGACGTGGTCCGCGTGACCGAGATCGCGCCGATGTCCAAGACCAAGAACTGGCGCGTGGTTGAGATCGTCACCCGCGCGGCCGAATAAGGGAGATCTGAATCATGATCCAGATGCAGAGCTACCTCGACGCCGCCGACAACTCGGGCGCCAAGGAACTGATGTGCATCAAGGTGCTCGGCGGTTCCAAGCGCCGCTACGCGGGCATCGGCGACATCATCAAGGTGACCGTCAAGGACGCCATCCCGCGCGGCAAGGTGAAGAAGGGCGAGGTCTACGACGCGGTCGTGGTGCGCACCCGCAAGGGCGTGCGTCGCCCGGACGGCTCGCTGATCCGCTTCGACGGCAATGCCGCGGTCCTGCTGAACAACAAGCAGGAGCCGATCGGCACCCGCATCTTCGGGCCGGTGACCCGTGAGCTGCGTTCCGAGAAGTTCATGAAGATCGTTTCGCTCGCGCCCGAAGTGCTCTGAGCGGAGGAAGCAGACATGGCAAACCGTATCAAGAAGGGCGACCAGGTGGTCGTCATCGCCGGCAAGGACAAGGGCAAGCAGGGCGAGGTGGTGAAGGTGGACGGCGACCGCGTGATCGTCTCCAACGTCAACCTGGTCAAGCGGCACACCAAGCCGAACCCGCAGGCGGGCATCGCCGGCGGCGTGGTCGAGCGCGAAGCCTCGATCCACATTTCCAACGTGATGCCGCTCAACCCTGCCACCGGCAAGGGCGAGCGCATCGGGTACAAGGTCCTGGAGGATGGACGCAAACTGCGTGTGTTCCGCTCCAGTGGTGAGGCGCTCGACGCCTGAGGAATGAAGTCATGACCACGCGGCTCGAAAAGATCTACAAGGAAGAAGTGGTGCCGGCTCTGATGAAGAAGTTCGGCTACACCAATCCGATGGAAGTCCCCAAGCTCGTCAAGATCACGCTGAACATGGGCGTGGGCGAGGCGGCCAGCAACAAGAAGGTGCTGGAGAACGCCGTCGCCGACCTGGCCAAGATCTCCGGCCAGAAGCCGGTGACCACCAAGGCGCGCGTCTCGGTGGCGTCGTTCAAGATCCGCGACGGCTGGCCGATCGGCTGCAAGGTCACCCTGCGCCGCGCCCAGATGTTCGAGTTCCTGGACCGCCTGGTCAGCGTCGCGCTGCCGCGCGTGCGCGACTTCCGCGGCGTGTCCGGCCGTTCGTTCGACGGCCGCGGCAACTTCAACATGGGCGTGAAGGAGCAGATCATCTTCCCGGAAATCGACTTCGACGCCGTCGACGCGATCCGCGGCATGGACATCGCCATCACCACCACCGCCAAGACCGACGCCGAAGCCAAGGCGCTGCTCGAGGCGTTCAAGTTCCCGTTCCGCAACTAAGGGGCTCAGAGACATGGCAAAGACCTCGATGGTCAACCGCGACGCGAAGCGGGAGAAGCTGGCCAAGAAGCACGCGGCCAAGCGCGAGGCCCTGAAGAAGGTGATCTCGAGCCAGACCGCGTCGTACGAGGAGAAGCTCGAGGCGGCGACCAAGCTGCAGAAGCTGCCGCGCGACTCCTCGCCGAGCCGCCAGCGCAACCGCTGCGAACTGTCCGGGCGCCCGCGCGGCGTGTACCGCAAGTTCGGCCTGGGCCGCAACATGCTGCGCCAGGCGACCATGCGCGGCGACGTGCCCGGCCTGCGCAAGGCCAGCTGGTAAGCCGGCCGGGCGGCCGCGGCGGCCCGCTGGCAGCTTCACCGGAACGACCGGCCCCAACGGGCCGGTTTATCCGCTATAATCCCGCGCTTCCCCGGCCCCGGCCGGAGGCGCGGCAAAGGCCCTGGCCTCTCCCAGGACAATCCAGATTTCGCGAAAGCGGATATCGGTGCACTCAAGGAACCACTCATGAGCATGACTGATCCCATCGCCGACATGCTGGTCCGCATCAAGAATGCGGCCGCGGTCGGCAAGCCGACGGTGAAGCTGCCGTCCTCCAAGATCAAGGTCGCCATCGCCACCGTCCTGAAGGACGAGGGCTACATCGCCGACCTGCGCGTCGTCCAGGGCGAGAACAACAAGGCCGAGCTGGAAATCGTGCTGAAGTACTTCGAGGGCCGGCCGGTCATCGAGCAGCTCAAGCGCGTGTCGCGCTCGGGCCTGCGCCAGTACCGCGGCAAGAGCGAGCTGCCCAAGGTCCTCGGTGGCCTCGGCGTGGCCATCATCTCCACCTCCCAGGGCATCATGACCGACGCGCAGGCGCGTCGCGCCGGCATCGGCGGCGAAGTCCTGTGCTACGTGGCCTAATCGAAGGAGTACGACGACTATGTCCCGCGTAGCCAAGAAGCCGATCGCCCTGCCGAAGGGCGTCGAACTGAACATCCAGGCCGAGAGCGTCAGCGCCAAGGGCCCGAAGGGCACCCTGACCCTGGCCAAGCCGGCCGGCGTGCAGATCGCCGTCGAGGACGGCAGCGCCGTGCTGTCGGCCAACGATCCGTCGCTGGTCCCGCTGACCGGCACCGTGCGCGCGATCCTGGCCAACATGGTCAAGGGCGTGTCCGAAGGCTTCGAGCGCAAGCTCGAGCTGGTGGGCGTGGGCTACCGCGCCGCGATGCAGGGCAAGGACCTGAGCCTGTCGCTGGGCTTCTCCCACCCCGTCGTGTTCACGGCGCCGGAAGGCATCACCCTGGCCACCCCGAGCCAGACCGAGATCCTGGTCCAGGGCGCCGACAAGCAGCGCGTCGGCGAGGTGGCGGCCAAGATCCGCGCGTTCCGTCCGCCGGAGCCGTACAAGGGCAAGGGCGTGAAGTACTCCGACGAAGTCATCATCCGCAAGGAAGCCAAGAAGGCCTGATGCGGGCCCACCGCGGACTACCCGGCCGCCCGCGGCCGGGGATCCAACGGAAACCCGCAGGCCGATCCGCTTCCACGAGGTAAACACCATGAGCATCAAGAACGACGCCCGTCTGCGCCGCGCCAAGTCCACCCGCGCGCACATCCGCAAGCTCGGGGTTCCGCGCCTGTCGGTGCTGCGCACCGGCCAGCACCTGTACGCCCAGCTGTTCACCGCCGACGGCGCCAAGGTCATCGCGGCCGCCAACACGCTGCAGGCCGACGTCAAGGACGGCCTGAAGAACGGCAAGAACACCGAGGCGGCTGCCAAGGTCGGCCGCATCATCGCCGAGCGCGCCAAGGCCGCGGGCATCGAGAAGGTCGCTTTCGACCGCTCGGGCTACCGCTTCCACGGCCGCATCAAGGCGCTGGCCGACGCCGCCCGCGAGGGTGGCCTGCAGTTCTGATTCCGCGGGCCCGCCAGGGCGGGCCCGTCCTGCCGGCGCAGGTTGCGCCGGGCGCCGCCTCCCTTCTGCGGGGGCGTGACGCTCCACCGCGGTAGACCACAACCACAAGCGGCCCGAGCCGTACATATCCCACAACCAAGGAATTCGAGATGGCAGAAGAACGTGCACCGCGGGGCCGCGATCGCGACCGCAACCGCGAGGAGAAGGTCGACGACGGCATGATCGAGAAGCTGGTCGCGGTCAACCGCGTCAGCAAGACCGTCAAGGGCGGCCGCCAGTTCACCTTCACCGCGCTGACCGTCGTCGGCGACGGCGAGGGCCGCGTCGGCTTCGGCTACGGCAAGGCCCGCGAGGTCCCGGTGGCGATCCAGAAGTCGATGGAGTACGCGCGCAAGGGCATGCTCAAGGTCGACCTGAACAACGGCACCCTGTGGCACCCGGTGAAGGCCGGCCACGGCGCGGCCCGCGTGTTCATGCAGCCGGCGTCCGAGGGTACCGGCGTGATCGCCGGCGGCGCCATGCGTGCCGTCCTGGAAGCGGTCGGCGTGAAGAACGTGCTGGCCAAGGCCGTCGGCTCGCGCAACCCGATCAACCTGGTCCGCGCGACCCTGAAGGGCCTGGAGGCCATGCAGTCGCCCGAGCGCATCGCGGCCAAGCGCGGCAAGAAGGCGGAGGAACTCCTCAATGGCTAACGAGTCCAACAAGACCGTCAAGGTGCGCCTGGTGCGCGGCCTGCGCGGCACCCAGTCCCGCCACCGCCTGTCGGTGCGCGCCCTGGGCCTGAACAAGCTCAACGACGTGCGCGAGCTGAAGGACAGCCCGCAGGTCCGCGGTCTGATCAACCAGCTGCACTACCTGGTGCGGGTCGAGGAGTAAGGAGAACCCCATGCGTCTGAATACACTCAAGCCCGCCGACGGCGCCCGCAAGGAGCGCACCCGCGTCGGTCGCGGCATCGGCTCCGGCCTGGGCAAGACCGCCGGTCGCGGCCACAAGGGTTCGTTCGCCCGCGCCGGCAAGGGCAAGATCAAGGCCGGCTTCGAAGGCGGCCAGACCCCGATGCAGCGTCGTCTGCCCAAGATCGGCTTCCGCTCGCTGACCGCGAAGGACACCGCCGAGGTGCTGCTGTACAAGCTGGCCCTGGTCGAGGGCGACACCGTCGACTTCGCCACCCTGAAGGCGGCCAAGCTGGTGCCGACCACCGCCAAGCGCGCCAAGATCGTCAAGAAGGGCGAGCTGTCGCGCAAGCTGACGGTCAAGGGCGTGCAGGTCACCGCGGGCGCCAAGGCCGCGATCGAGGCTGCCGGCGGCAGCGTCGAGGAGTAACCGGCACATGGCGCAGAGCGGCATCGGCAATCTCGGCGGCGGCCTGGGCAAGTTCACGGAACTGCGCCAGCGCCTGCTGTTCGTGCTGGGTGCGTTGATCGTCTACCGCATCGGCTGCTTCGTGCCGGTGCCGGGCGTCAATCCCGATGCCATGCTGGCGATGATGCAGGCGCAGGGCGGCGGCATCGTGGACATGTTCAACATGTTCTCGGGCGGCGCCCTGCACCGCTTCAGCGTCTTCGCGCTGAACGTGATGCCGTACATCTCGGCGTCGATCGTGATGCAGCTGGCTGTGCACATCTTCCCGGCGCTGAAGTCGCTGCAGAAGGAAGGCGAGTCCGGCCGCCGCAAGATCACCCAGTACTCGCGCATTGGCGCGGTGCTGCTGGCGGTGGTGCAGGGCGGCAGCATCGCCCTGGCGCTGCAGAACCAGGTCGCCCCGGGCGGCATGCCGGTGGTGTACAGCCCGGGCATGGGCTTCGTGCTGACCGCGGTGGTGGCCCTGACCGCCGGCACCATGTTCCTGATGTGGCTGGGCGAGCAGGTGACCGAGCGCGGCATCGGCAACGGCGTGTCGCTGATCATCTTCGCCGGCATCGTCGCCGGCCTGCCGGGCGCGGTCATCCAGACCGTGGAGGCCTACCGCAACGGCAGCATGAACTTCCTCACCCTGCTGCTGATCGTGGTCGTGGTGCTGGCGTTCACCTGGTTCGTGGTGTTCATCGAGCGCGGCCAGCGCCGGATCACCGTGAACTACGCGCGCCGCAACGGCGGCCGCAGCGGGTACATGAACCAGACCTCGTTCTTGCCGCTGAAGCTCAACATGTCGGGCGTGATCCCCGCGATCTTCGCCTCGAGCATCCTGGCCTTCCCGGCCACGCTGAGCATGTGGTCGGGCCAGGCCACCTCGGCCACCTGGCTGCAGCGCGTATCCAACGCGCTGGCGCCGGGCGAACCGCTGCACATGATCGTGTTCGCCGCGCTGATCACCGGCTTCGCGTTCTTCTACACCGCGCTGGTGTTCAACTCGCAGGAAACGGCCGACAACCTGAAGAAGTCCGGCGCGCTGATCCCGGGCATCCGCCCGGGCAAGGCCACCGCCGACTACATCGACGGGGTGCTGACGCGGCTGACCGCCGCCGGCGCGGCCTATCTGGTGATCGTGTGCCTGCTGCCCGAGGTGATGCGGACCCAGCTGGGGACCTCGTTCTACTTCGGCGGCACCTCGCTGCTGATCGTGGTGGTCGTGGTGATGGACTTCATCGCCCAGATCCAGGCCCACCTGATGTCGCACCAGTACGAAAGCCTGCTGAAGAAGGCCAACCTCAAGGGCGGCTCGCGCGGCCCGCTCCGCGGCTGAGGCCGCGGACGGCAGGACAGGACACATGCCGGCGGAGCCCTTCCGCCGGACTCCGGCAAACGCCGGAACCACAATGGGCGGCCCGTGCGACGTCTCGCGCGCGGGTGAGACGATGCGGTGCCGCGCTGGAGTAGCGCGGCCGGCGGAACGGGCAACCGGGTCGCCAGCGACGTCCGGCGCCGGAGCATGGGCACACTCCCCATGCCGGGCCAGGGAACCCTCGGGTCCCCGGGCTTCCAAGTAATCCGGGACATTGATAGAATTCGCAGTTCACTTTCGAACCATCCTGTCGGGCGGCCCTGGGGCGCGTTCCGACCCTCAAGTTTGGAGATCGCGTCATGGCGCGTATTGCAGGCGTCAACCTGCCGACCCACAAGCACGTGTGGGTGGGTCTGCAGAGCATCTATGGCATCGGCCGCACCCGGTCGAAGAAGGTTTGCGAGGCCGCCGGCGTGGCCCTGTCGACCAAGATCCGTGACCTGTCCGAGCCCGAAGTCGAGCGCCTGCGCGCCGAGGTCGGCAAGTACGTGGTGGAGGGCGACCTGCGCCGCGAGATCGGCATCGCCATCAAGCGTCTGATGGACCTGGGCTGCTACCGCGGCCTGCGCCACCGTCGTGGCCTGCCCCTGCGCGGCCAGCGCACCCGCACCAACGCCCGCACCCGCAAGGGTCCGCGCAAGGCGATCAAGAAGTAAGGGATAACGACCATGGCAAAGCCGGCAGCAGCCAAGACCAAGAAGAAGATCAAGCGCGTCGTCACCGACGGCATCGCGCACGTCCACGCTTCTTTCAACAACACCATCGTCACCATCACCGACCGCCAGGGCAACGCGCTGTCGTGGGCGACCTCGGGCGGCGCGGGTTTCCGCGGCTCGCGCAAGTCGACCCCGTTCGCCGCGCAGGTGGCCGCCGAGAAGGCCGGCCGCGCCGCGCTCGACTACGGCGTCAAGTCGCTGGAAGTGCGCATCAAGGGCCCGGGCCCGGGCCGCGAGTCCGCGGTGCGTTCGCTGAACGCCGTGGGCTACAAGATCACCAACATCATCGACGTGACGCCGATCCCGCACAACGGATGCCGTCCGCCGAAGAAGCGTCGCGTCTAAGGGGGCGATAAGACAATGGCTCGTTATATCGGTCCTACCTGCAAGCTCGCGCGCCGCGAAGGCGCCGACCTGTCCCTGAAGTCGCCGGCCCGCGCCCTCGACTCGAAGTGCAAGCTGGAGCAGAAGCCCGGCCAGCACGGTGCCGCCCGCAAGGGCAAGCTGTCCGACTACGCCACCCAGCTGCGCGAGAAGCAGAAGGTCAAGCGCATCTACGGCCTGCTGGAGCGCCAGTTCCGCAACTACTACAAGAAGGCCTCGACCAAGAAGGGCAACACCGGCGAGAACCTGCTGCAGCTGCTGGAAACCCGCCTGGACAACGTCGTCTACCGCATGGGCTTCGCGGTGACCCGCCCGTCGGCCCGCCAGCTGGTCTCGCACCGCGGCGTGCTGGTCAACGGCAAGCCGGTCAACCTGCCGTCCTACCAGGTCAAGGCGGGCGACTCGATCGCGCTGTCGGAGAAGGCCCAGAAGCAGCTGCGCGTGCAGGAGGCCCTGACCGTCGCCGAGCAGCACGACCTGACCCCGTCGTGGATCGAGGTCGACGCCAAGAAGTTCAGCGGCGTGTTCAAGGCGGTCCCGGACCGCGCCGACCTGCCGGCGGACATCAACGAAGCGCTGATCGTCGAGCTGTACTCGAAGTAACAGTGGCAGGCCGCCGCGCCCGTTTCCCGGGCGCGGCGCCGCATCCCCACGCCGGCCGGATCGCGTCGCCCCGCCATCCGGCCGTCCCCGGATAAGGGGCCACACACCAGGGCCGGCGGTTCGCAGATCGTCGGCCCATTGCAGGAGAATCCGCAACATGACGGTTACCGCCAACCAGGTCCTGCGCCCCCGCGGACCGCAGATCGAACGCCTCAACGGCAATCGCGCCAAGATCGTGATCGAGCCGCTCGAGCGCGGCTACGGCCATACGCTGGGCAACGCGCTGCGGCGCGTGCTGCTGTCCTCGATCCCGGGCTTCGCGATCACCGAGGTCGAGATCGATGGCGTGCTGCACGAGTACACCACGGTCGAGGGCCTGCAGGAGGACGTGCTCGAGGTCCTGCTGAACCTCAAGGACGTGGCCATCCGCATGCACAGCGGCGAGAGCTCCACGCTGTCCCTGTCCAAGCAGGGCCCGGGCGTGGTCACCGCCGGCGACATCCGGACCGACCACAACGTCGAGATCGTCAATCCCGACCACGTGATCTGCCACCTGACCAAGGACACGGCGCTGAACATGCGCCTGAAGATCGAGCGCGGCTTCGGCTATCAGCCGGCCACCGCGCGCCGCCGCCCGGACGAGGAGAGCCGCGCGATCGGCCGCCTGGTGCTGGACGCCTCCTTCTCGCCGGTGCGCCGCGTCGCCTACGCGGTCGAGGCCGCGCGCGTGGAGCAGCGTACCGACCTGGACAAGCTGGTCCTGGACATCGAGACCAACGGCACCATCGACGCCGAAGAGGCCGTGCGCACCGCCGCCGACATCCTCAGCGACCAGCTGTCGGTGTTCGGCGACTTCACCCACCGCGACCGCGGCGGCGCCAAGCCGGCCCCGGCCGGCGTCGATCCGGTGCTGCTGCGCCCGATCGACGACCTGGAGCTGACCGTGCGTTCGGCCAACTGCCTCAAGGCCGAGAGCATCTACTACATCGGCGATCTGATCCAGAAGACCGAGGTCGAGCTGCTCAAGACGCCGAACCTGGGCAAGAAGTCGCTGACCGAGATCAAGGAAGTGCTCGCGCAGCGCGGCCTGTCCCTGGGCATGAAGCTGGAGAACTGGCCGCCGGCCGGCATCGCCCAGCACGGCATGCTGGGATGAGGGCGCCCCGGCCGATGCCCCGCGGCACCGGCCGGCGCAATGCGGACCCGAGGAGTACGCGCAGTCCTGCGCGGCTCCCGGGTCGCCCGGCCAGGGAAGGACGGGCAGGGCTCCAGGGAGCCCGGAGGTAACGCCAGGAAGGCGATGCGGTTTCGAGCGCCTGCGACCCGTCGCAGGCCATCAGCGCCGACGGGCCCGAAGGCCCGCGGCGACTCGCCGGCCAGGGAGGCCGGTTCGGGCCAGCGCAGTCCAATGCTTCAACGCCTGGATGGCGACAGCGAACCACAACGTTTCAACATTCAACAGGAACCAGACCCATGCGCCACCAGAAAGCCGGCCGCAAGTTCAGCCGCACCAGCGCCCACCGCGAAGCCATGTTTCGCAACATGGCCGCTTCGCTGTTCAAGCACGAGATCATCAAGACCACGCTCCCGAAGGCCAAGGAGCTGCGTCGCGTCGCCGAGCCGCTGATCACCCTGTCCAAGGTCGACAGCGTCGCCAACCGCCGCCTGGCGTTCGCGCGCCTGCGCGACAAGGAGGCCGTCGGCAACCTGTTCACCATGCTGGGCCCGCGCTACCAGGCCCGCCCCGGCGGCTACCTGCGCATCCTCAAGTGTGGTTTCCGTGCCGGCGACAACGCGCCGATGGCCTACGTCGAGCTGGTCGACCGCCCGCAGGCGGCCGAGTAAGCCGCACCGCCGCCGCATCGCCAAAGGACCCCGGCTCCGCGCCGGGGTTCTTCGTTCCGGGGCCCGGTTACGCGCGCGGCGCGGATGAGGAATAATCGGGGCGTTTCCGCCGCTGCGCTGGCATTGTTGCCGATGAATCCATTCCACTGGAGTTTCCGGGCCCAGTTCCTCGCCGGGTTCCTCGGTTGCGTGGCCATCCTGGGCTATGCGATCTACACCCAGCTCTACCAGGGGCTCGAGCCGTGCCCGCTGTGCATCTTCCAGCGCATCGCCTACGCGGCGCTGGCGCTGGTGTTCCTGGTGGGCGGCCTGCACGGGCCACGCACGCCCGGCGGACGGCGCTGGTACGGCGTGCTGGTCGCGCTGGCGTCGCTGGTGGGCATCGGCATCGCCGGCCGCCACGTGTGGCTGCAGATGCTGCCCGAAGGCGCCGCGCCGGCCTGCGGCCCCCCGCTGTCGTTCATGCAGGAGACCATGGGCCCGCTGGAACTGGTGCGCAAGGTGCTCACCGGCACCGGCGACTGCGGTACCGTGGACTGGACGCTGCTCGGGCTCAGCATGCCCGCCTGGAGCCTGGTCGGCCTGGTGCTGCTGGGGGCCTGGGGCCTGCACGCGGCGCTGCGCCGTCGCAAGGGCCGCAACCGCGCCTGAGCGCATTCCCCACTTCCACCGAGCCGAACCCATGAGCACGCCCGAACGCAGCCTCCACCCCGTGAACCTTCCCGCAGGCTGGGCACCGGGCAGCTGGCGCAGCCGCCCCGCGCTGCAGATGCCGCACTACCCGGACGCGGGCGCGCTGGAGGGGGTCATGGCCGAGCTGCGGCAGCTGCCGCCGCTGGTCACCTCGTGGGAGATCTTCGCGCTCAAGCGGCAGCTGGCCGAGGCGCAGGAGGGCAAGCGCTTCCTGCTGCAGGGCGGCGACTGCGCCGAGAGCTTCAGCGATTGCGAATCCGGCCTGATCACCAACCGGCTGAAGGTGCTGCTGCAGATGTCGCTGGTGCTGGTGCACGGCCTGCGCCTGCCGGTGGTGCGCGTGGGCCGCTTCGCCGGCCAGTACGCCAAGCCGCGTTCGGCCGACACCGAGACCCGCGGCGAGGTGACCCTGCCCAGCTACCGCGGCGACGTGGTCAACCGCCCCGAGTTCACCGCCCAGGCGCGCACCCCTGATCCGCGGCTGATGATCAAGGCGCATGCGCGTTCGGCGATGACCATGAACTTCGTGCGCGCGCTGATCGACGGCGGCTTCGCCGACCTGCACCATCCGGAGTACTGGAACCTGAGCTGGATGAACCTCTCGTCCCGCTCGGCCGAATACCAGCGCATGGTCGATTCCATCGGCGACGCGGTGCGCTTCATGGAAACGCTGGCCGGTTCGGAAGTGCACAACCTCAACCGCATCGACTTCTACACCTCGCACGAAGCGCTGCTGCTGCACTACGAAGAAGCGCTGACCCGCGAAGTGCCGCGGCAGTGGGGCTGGTTCAACCTGAGCACGCACTTCCCCTGGATCGGCATGCGCACCGCGGCGCTGGACGGCGCGCACGTGGAATACCTGCGCGGCGTGCGCAATCCCATCGCCATCAAGATCGGCCCATCGGTGCAGCCGGAGCAGCTGCTGCGCCTGATCGACGTGCTGAACCCGGACGACGAACCGGGACGCCTCACCTTCATCCACCGCATGGGCGCGAAGCAGGTGGCGGAGAAGTTGCCGCCGCTGCTGGACGCGGTGAAGCGCGAAGGCCGCCGCGTGCTGTGGGTCTGCGACCCGATGCACGGCAACACCGAGAGCACCAGCAATGGCTTCAAGACCCGCCGCTTCGACAACATCCTGGGCGAGGTGGAGCAGAGCTTCGACCTGCACGCGGCCGCGGGCACCCGCCTGGGCGGCGTGCACCTGGAGCTGACCGGCGAAGACGTGACCGAATGCACCGGCGGCGCGCGCGAGCTGACCGACGCCGACCTGGAGCGCTGCTACCGCTCCACCGTCGATCCGCGCCTGAACTACGAGCAGTCGCTGGAGATCGCGATGGCCATCGTGCGCAAGCAGGGCCAGCGCAAGGCCGACGCGCGCCTCTGACACAGCCGCGCCGGCGCCCGCGGCGCCGGTGCATCCATGCGCCCGTCACGCCGCGGCGGGCAACATTGCCGCCCGGCCGCAGCGCGCCGGGCGCGCTCCCGGCCATCCGTCCGACCGCAGCAGGAGGAGGGGATGCCCGAACCCGCCACGTCCGTGGACTGGAACACGCTGGGCGGCTATGCCCTCTGGCTGGGCGGCGCGCTGCTGCTCGGCCTGCTGGTGCACCTGGTGTTGCGGCGCCTGGCGCGCCGCTTCGGCCGGCGGGAGTCCACCCGCGCGCGCGTGGCCCAGGCGGTGATCCTGCCCCTGGCGTTCGCGCTGCCGCTGCTGGTGGTTTCGGGGGCGGTGCAGGCCGTGCCGATGGACGGGCGCCACCTGCTGCTGTGGAACCACGTGCTGCGGGTCGCGCTGTTCGCCTGCGTCACCTGGGCGCTGCTGCGGGTGGTGGGCGCGGTCGAGGCCTCGATCCTGCGCCGCAACCCGATGGAGATCGCCGACAACCTGCACGCGCGGCGGGTCCACACGCAGACGCGCGTGCTGGGGCGGGTGACGCAGGGCGCGATCATCCTGCTGGGCGCCTCGCTGGCGCTGATGACCTTCCCGGCGGTGCGCCAGGTCGGCGCCACGCTGCTGGCTTCGGCCGGCCTGGCGGGCCTGGTGGCGGGCATCGCCGCGCGACCGGTGTTCGGCAACCTGATCGCCGGCCTGCAGATCGCGCTGGCCCAGCCGATCCGGCTGGACGACGTGGTGATCGTCGAGGGCGAATGGGGCCGGGTGGAGGAGATCACCGGCACCTACGTGGTAGTGCGCATCTGGGACGAGCGCCGCATGGTGGTGCCGCTGGCGTGGTTCATCGAGAACCCGTTCGAGAACTGGACCCGGCGCAGCGCGCAGATGCTCGGTACCGCGTTCCTGTGGCTGGACTACCGCACGCCGATGGACGAGGTCCGCGCCGAGCTGGAACGCATCTGCCGCAGCGACCCGCGCTGGGACGGGCGGGTGTGCATCGCCCAGGTGACCGAGACCGACCGCCACGCCATGCAGGTGCGGCTGCTGGTCAGCGCGCGCGACTCGGGCGCCGCCTTCGACCTGCGCTGCGCGGTGCGCGAACGCATGATCGACTTCCTGGCCTCGCGCCATCCGCATGCGCTGCCGCGGCTGCGGGCCCAGGTGGAGGGCGACGCCGGCGCCGACCGGCCGCGGCAGGCGTCGCGGCCCGAGATCCCGGATTCGCCCCACGCCGAGGACGGCAGCGCCAGCCAGGCCGGCCCGGCGCGGTCGGCGGCGTGAGCCGCTAGCGGGGCGGCGTGCCGCCGGGCGCCGTGCGCGCGAAGGCCGGCGGCCTGCGCGCGTGGGTGAGCTGCTCGTAGGCGTAGCCGATCTGCAGCAGGCGCGCCTCGCTCCACGCGGGCCCGATGAACACCAGCCCCAGCGGCAGCCCGTTGCTGTGGCCCATGGGAACGGTGAGCGCCGGATAGCCGGCCACCGCCGCGGCGCCGTAGCCGGCGCCGGGAAAACGGTCGCCGGCGGCCGGGTCGATGGGCCAGGCCACGCCCGTGGTCGGCGCCACCAGCACGTCCAGGTGCTGCGCGCGCAGCGCCGCGTCGATGCCCTCCGGCCCGGCCAGGCGCCGCGCGCGCATCCGCGCGGCGATGTAGCCGGGCGCGTTGAGCCCGCCGCGGCTGGCCGCCTGTTCGAACAGCTCCTGCCCGAACAGCAGCATGACCCGTTCGGCGTGGCGGCGGTTGTATTCGATCAGCGCTTCGAGCGTGCGCACCGGGGCCTGGCGCTGCTGCAGGTAGCGCTCCAGGCCGGCCTTGAACTCGTGCAGCAGCACCTCGAGTTCGTCGGCGTTCCACTGGCCCTCGGTGGGGATGCGCGCATCGACCACGACGGCGCCGGCCTCGCGCATGGCCTCGACCGCGCGCTCGGTGGCCGCCGCCACTTCGGGCGAGATGGCCAGGTGGTCGCGCAGCAGGCCGATGCGCACGCCCTGCAGCGAGCCTTCGCGCAGGCGCTGGGCATAGTCGAAGGCCAGGCGGTGGCCGGAGGCCGTGGCCGGGTCCGCCGCGTCGCGTCCGGCGATGGCGGCCAGCAGCAGGGCCGCGTCCTCCACGGTGCGGGTCATCGGCCCGGCGGTGTCCTGGCTGTGCGAGATCGGCACGATGCCGTCGCGGCTGACCAGGCCCACCGTCGGCTTCAGGCCGACCAGCCCGTTCACCGCCGCCGGGCACAGGATGCTGCCGTCGGTCTCGGTGCCCACGCCGACCGCGGCCAGGTTGGCCGCCACCGCCACCGCGGTGCCGGAACTGGAGCCGCAGGGCGAGCGGTCGAGCGCGTACGGGTTGCGGGTCTGGCCCCCGGCCGAGCTCCAGCCCGAAGTCGAGCGGGTGGAGCGGAAGTTGGCCCACTCGCTGAGGTTGGCCTTGCCGAGGATCACCGCGCCCGCCTCGCGCAGGCGCTGCACGAGGAAGGCGTCGCGCCCCGGGCGGAACTCCTCCAGCGCCAGCGAACCGGCGGTGGTGGCCATGGGCGTGGCGTCGATGTTGTCCTTGAGCACCACCGGGATGCCGTGCAGCGGCCCGCGCACGCGGCCGGCGCGGCGCTCGGTGTCCAGCGCGGCCGCCTCGGCGCGGGCGCGCGGGTTGAGCTGCAGGTACGCGTTCAGCCGCGGTCCGTTGCGGTCCAGCGCGACGATGCGCTGGAGGTAGGCCTGGACCAGGGCATGGCTGGAAGTTTCGCCGCGCTCCATCGCCGCCTGCAGATCGGCCACGCTGGCCTCGGCGTAGGCGAAGCCCTCGGTCGCCGCGTCCGCGGGCGCCGCCGGGGCCGGTGCCTCGCGGCCGCAGCCGGCGGCCATGCAAGCCAGGACCGCAGTCAGCAGTGCCGCCGGACGCATCCTTCGCCTCCCCGGGGGATCGACCGCGAGCCTACGTCGGCCCGCGGTCGTTGGCAAACGGCGCGTGCGTCAGGCCGCGCGCGAGGCGCGCTTGCGGTCGCTCTCGGTCAGCAGCTTCTTGCGCAGGCGGATGGCCTTGGGCGTGACCTCCACCAGCTCGTCGTCCTCGATGAACTCCAGCGCCTGCTCCAGCGACATCTTGATCGGCGGGGTCAGCGAGATGGCGTCGTCCTTGCCCGCGGCGCGGATGTTGGTCAGCTGCTTCTCGCGCAGCGCGTTGACGGTCAGGTCGTTGTCCTTGGCGTGGATGCCGACCAGCATGCCCTCGTAGATGTCCTCGCCGGCGTCGATCAGCAGGCGGCCGCGCTCCTGCAGGCCCATCAGCGCGTAGCCGGGGGCCTTGCCCTGGCCGTTGGAGATCATCACCCCGTTGGGGCGCTTGGCGATGGCGCCTTCCTGCTTCGGGCCGTAGTGGTCGAAGATGTGGAACATCAGGCCGCTGCCCGAGGTGAGGGTGCGGAACTCGGTCTGGAAGCCGATCAGCCCGCGCGCCGGGATGATGTAGTCCAGACGCACGCGGCCCTTGCCGTCC
This sequence comes from Pseudoxanthomonas sp., assembly GCA_035687185.1. GTDB lineage: Bacteria > Pseudomonadota > Gammaproteobacteria > Xanthomonadales > Xanthomonadaceae > Pseudoxanthomonas. Next base: position 20,426 of record DASRYN010000168.1, read on the forward strand.
AGCTCCATGTTGCGCAGCTGGCCCTTGCGGATGCCGAGCTTCTCCATCACCCCGCCCTGGTGCTCCTCCTCGCAGTCGATCACCAACTGCTCGTACGGCTCCTGCAGCACGCCGTCGATCTCGCGGATGATGACCTCCGGACGGGACACGCCCAGCTCGTAGCCCTCGCGGCGCATGGTCTCGATCAGCACCGACAGGTGCAGCTCGCCGCGGCCGGAGACCTTGAACTTGTCCGGGTCCTCGGTGTCTTCCACGCGCAGGGCCACGTTGTGCAGGGTCTCGCGCGTCAGCCGCTCGCGGATCTGGCGGCTGGTGAGGAACTTGCCGCCCGAGTAGTCCTTGCTGCCGGCGAAGGGCGAGTTGTTGACCTGGAAGGTCATGCTGATGGTCGGCTCGTCCACGCTCAGCGCGGGCAGCGCCTCGGGCGCGGCCGGGTCGGTCACGGTGTCGGAGATGCCCAGCGCCTCGATGCCGGAGATGGCGACGATGTCGCCGGCCTGCGCTTCCTGCACCTCGTGCCGCTCCAGGCCGAGGAAGCCCAGCACCTGCAGCACCTTGCCGTTGCGCCTGCGGCCCTCGCGATCGACCACCGCCACCGGCATGTTCGGCCGCACCTTGCCGCGCTGGATGCGGCCGATGCCGATCAGGCCGACGAAGCTGTTGTAGTCCAGCTGCGAGATGCGCATCTGGAACGGCCCGTCCAGGTCCACCTGCGGCGGGCTGACGTGCTTCATGATGGCCTCGTACAGCGGGGTCATGTCGCCGCTGCGGACCTCCGGGTCCAGGCTGGCGTAGCCGTTGAGCGCCGAGGCGTAGACGATGGGGAAGTCCATCTGCTCCTCGGTGGCGCCCAGGCGGTCGAACAGGTCCCAGACCTGCTCGACCACCCAGTCCGGGCGCGCGCCGGGGCGGTCGATCTTGTTCACCACCACGATCGGCTTGAAGCCCATCGCGAAGGCCTTCTGGGTGACGAAGCGGGTCTGCGGCATGGGGCCGTCCATCGCGTCCACCAGCAGCAGCACGCTGTCCACCATCGACAGCACGCGCTCGACCTCGCCGCCGAAGTCGGCGTGGCCGGGGGTGTCGACGATGTTGATGCGGTTGCCGTTCCAGTTGATGGCCGTGTTCTTGGCCAGGATGGTGATGCCGCGTTCCTTTTCCTGGTCGTTGCTGTCCATCACGCGCTCGCCCACCTGGGCGCGCTCGCTGAAGGTGCCGGACTGCTTGAGCAGCTGGTCGACCAGGGTGGTCTTGCCGTGGTCGACGTGGGCGACGATGGCGATGTTGCGCAGGTTCTCGATGGACATGGCGAATGGCGCGCCGGACCGCGCAGGGCAGGGGAGTGAGGAAGCCGGTTATTATAGCCGGCCAACCCACCCGCCGGATGACATCCCCTCCGGCGGCCTTCAGGGTCCGGTCCGCCGGCATCGGCCCGCGGACCGCCCCGCGAACCCCCGCGCAGGAGCCTGCCCGATGTCCCTGATCGCCCACTTCGATACCGCCCGCGGCCCCATCCGGGTCGAGCTGCTGCCCGACAAGGCGCCGCTGACGGTGGCCAACTTCGTCAACCTGGCCCGGCGCGGCTTCTACGACGGCCTGAACTTCCACCGCGTCATCGCCGACTTCATGATCCAGGGCGGCTGCCCCGAGGGCAGCGGCCGCGGCGGCCCCGGCTACCGCTTCGAGGACGAGACCGACAACGGCGTGCGCCACGAGCGCGGCGTGCTGTCCATGGCCAATGCCGGCCCCAACACCAACGGCAGCCAGTTCTTCATCACCCACGTGGCCACCCCGTGGCTGGACGGGCGCCACACCGTGTTCGGCAAGGTGGTCGAGGGCCTGGACGTGGTCGATGCCATCGCCCAGGGCGACCGGATCAACTCGGTGAAGATCGAGGGCGACGCCGAGGCCGCGCTGGCGGCCCGCGCCGACCGCGTCGCCGAGTGGAACCGCTACCTCAGCGCCTGAGGGCGGCGGACGCGGCGCCTGCGCCACGCCGCCGCGTCCGGCGCACCGATCGTTTCACCTGCCAGCATTGCCGGGCGGCCAGTGGCCGCATGGTAAAATCGCCGGCCCCAGACGGCGGATTCCCATGCGCATCCTCGGCTTCCTGATGCTTGTCGGCCTCGCCGGCGGCCTGTACGCGGCCTGGTCCAAGGTCCGCGCGCCCGAACTGCATCCCGACGACCCGCGCCGGCTCACCGGCGAACAGGGCATCGTGATGCTGGCGGCCGAGTGGTGCGGCTACTGCCGCAGGCAGCAGGGCGACTTCGAGCGCGCCGGCGTGCGCTACCGCGTGCTGGACGTCGATGCCGAGGACGGCGACCGCGCCATGCGCGCGCTGGGCGCCCGCGGCGTGCCGGTGACCGTGATCGGCCAGGGCGTGGTGCGCGGCTACGACACCGCCGCCCTGGACCAGAGGCTGAGCCCGCTGGGTTACGACGTCTACTGAACCGCGCGGCGCCGCGGGCCCGCCCGTCGCGCCGCCACCCCCTTTCCGCGACACCCACCGAAGGACCTCCCCAGATGAAGACCCCCGTTCGAGTTGCCGTCACCGGCGCCGCCGGCCAGATCGGCTACGCGCTGCTGTTCCGCATCGCCTCCGGCGAGATGCTGGGCAAGGACCAGCCCGTGATCCTGCAGCTGCTGGAGCTGCCGATGGAGAAGGCCCAGGCCGCGCTCAAGGGCGTGATGATGGAGCTGGAGGACTGCGCCTTCCCGCTGCTGGCAGGCATGGTCGGCACCGACGACCCCGAAGTGGCGTTCAAGGACGCCGACATCGCCCTGCTGGTCGGCGCCCGCCCGCGCGGCCCGGGCATGGAGCGCAAGGACCTGCTGCTGGAGAACGCCAAGATCTTCACCGCCCAGGGCGCGGCGCTGAACAAGGTGGCCAAGCGCGACGTCAAGGTGCTGGTGGTGGGCAACCCGGCCAACACCAACGCCTACATCGCGATGAAGTCCGCGCCGGACCTGCCGGCGAAGAACTTCACCGCCATGCTGCGCCTGGACCACAACCGCGCGCTGAGCCAGCTGGCGGCCAAGGCCGGCGTGGCCGTGGGCGAGATCGAGAACATGGTGGTGTGGGGCAACCACAGCCCGACCATGTACCCGGACTACCGCTTCGCCACGGTGGGCGGCCAGTCGCTGAAGGACAAGATCGGCGACGCGGACTGGAACGCCAACGAGTTCATCCCGAAGGTGGGCAAGCGCGGCGCGGCGATCATCGAGGCCCGCGGCCTGTCCTCGGCCGCCTCGGCCGCCAACGCCGCCATCGACCACGTGCGCGACTGGGTCCTGGGCAGCAACGGCAAGTGGGTGACGATGGGCATCCCGTCCGACGGCAGCTACGGCATCCCGGAAGGCGTGATCTTCGGCTTCCCGGTGACCACCGCCAACGGCGAGTACACGCTGGTCCGCGACCTGCCGATCGACGAGTTCAGCCGCAAGGCCATCGACAAGACCCTGGCCGAGCTGGAAGAGGAGCGCGGCGGCGTGGCCCACCTCCTGGGCTGAGCCGCGCATCGCGCACGTGGAAAACGCCGGGCTTGCCCGGCGTTTTCCTTTTCCGCGCCCCGCGCCCCGCGCCCCGCGCCGGATGCGCGGCGATGCGCCGGCCCGCCGGGGCCACGCCGTACCGGGCACCCGCACGGCGCGCTAGTCGTGCGCGGCGGCGGCGTCGGCCTCGGGCTGCAGGCCGGTGTAGCGCGCGCGGGGCCGGATGAGGCGGCCCAGCGCCTGCTGCTCCAGGGCGTGCGCCAGCCAGCCGGCCAGCCGCCCGGCGGCGAACAGCGACAGCGCCGGTGCGGGCGGCAGTCCGTGGGCCAGGCAGATCGATGCCAGCATGAAGTCCACGTTCGGCCGCCGGCCGCTCACGCTGGCGGCGGCCGCGATCACCGTCTCCAGTTCCGCCAGCGTCGCCGCGGGGACGGCGGCGGCGCGCAGCATGGCCAGCAGTTCCGCTGCGCGCGGGTCGCCCTCGGGATAGAGCGCATGGCCGAAGCCGGGCAGGTCCTCGCCGCGGCGCCAGCGCGCGGCGACGAAGCCGGCCGGGTCCGGCGCCTGCCGCACCTGTTCGATCAGGGCGTAGGCCCGGGCGGTGGCGCCGCCGTGGCGCGGGCCGGACAGCGCGGCCAGGCCGGCGCAGGCGGTGGCGTGCAGGTGCGCGCCGGTGGAGGCGACCACCCGCGCGGCGAAGGCCGACACGTTGAGCTCGTGGTCGGCGCACAGCACCAGCGCCGCGCGCACCAGTTCGGCGAAGGCTCCGTCACCGGGCCGCCAGGCGTCCGCCAGCAGCCGGTGCACCGGCCCGGCGGGGCGACGCGCGACCAGCAGCGCCGCGTTCTGCCGCAGGAGGGTGGCGGCGACGGCGCGCCGGGTGGGCGCGTCGGCCTGGAAGGAATGCGGCACCTGCGCGGCCAGCAGCGGAATGGCCGCCATGGCGCGGGTGACCGGCGGCAGGCTGGCATCGCCGGCGAGCGCCGCCACCGGCCGCGGCCAGTCCCCGGGCGGATCGGCGAACGGATCCTGGCTGCCGCAATCCCACAGCAGGCGCGCGGTGTCCTCCAGGGTGGCGCCGGCGCGGACCATGCCCACCGCCGAACGCCCGCGGTAGTAGGGCCCATCCGGGCGGATCAGCGAGATCCGGGTTTCCAGCACCGGCAGGCCGCGGTCCAGGCTCTGCGCGGCACCGCGCGCCGGTCCGCGGCCCAGGCGCTTGCGCTGCGCCAGGCGCTCCACGTCGCGGCGCAGGTACACGCGGCTGCGGTGGTCGCGCCCGGGGCGCGACTCCAGCAGACCGCGGCTGACGTAGGCGTACAGCGTGGCCGGGCTGATGCCGAGGATGCGGCAGGCCTCCGACGCCGGGATCAGGTCGCTGTCCATGACGTGTTGATCGATGGAATCAAGATTGATCGCAGGAGGGCAGGGTGCCACATTGCCGCTGCCGCGCGCAGCCGCGGCCGTTCCGCAGCCAAGGAGCCGAACCATGTCGCAGTCCCCGTCCGCCGGCGCCGCATCGCCCGGAGGAAAGTTCCGCGCCGCGCTGGCCGCCGAGTCGCCGCTGCAGGTGGTCGGTGCGATCAACGCCAACCACGCCCTGCTGGCGCAGCGCGCCGGCTACCGCGCGCTCTACCTGTCCGGCGGCGGCGTGGCCGCCGGTTCGCTGGGCCTGCCGGACCTGGGCATCACCGGGCTGGAGGACGTGCTCATCGACGTGCGCCGCATCACCGACGTGTGCGGCCTGCCGCTGCTGGTGGACATCGACACCGGCTTCGGCCCCAGCGCCTTCAACATCGAACGCACGGTCAAGAGCCTGATCAAGGCCGGCGCGGCGGCCTGCCACATCGAGGACCAGGTTGGCGCCAAGCGCTGCGGCCACCGGCCCGGCAAGGAGATCGTGCCGCAGGCCGAGATGGTGGACCGGATCAAGGCCGCCGCCGACGCCAGGACCGACCCGGCCTTCTTTCTCATCGCGCGCACCGACGCCATCGCCGTGGACGGCGTGGACGCGGCGATCGAGCGCGCCATCGCCTGCGTCGAGGCCGGCGCCGACGGGATCTTCGCCGAGGCCGCCTACGACCTGGACACCTATCGCCGCTTCGTCGACGCGGTCAAGGTGCCGGTGCTGGCCAACATCACCGAGTTCGGCAGCACGCCGCTGTTCTCGCGCGAGGAGCTTGCCTCGGCCGGGGTGGCGATCCAGCTGTTCCCGCTGTCAGCGTTCCGCGCCGCCAACCGCGCCGCCGAGAACGTCTACCAGGCCATCCGCCGCGATGGCCACCAGCGCGCCGTGGTGGACGCCATGCAGACCCGCGAGGAGCTGTACGAGCGCATCGGCTACCACGCCTTCGAGCGCAGGCTCGACGCGCTGTTCGCCGCGCGGAAGTAGCCCTCCCCACCGCGCCGGCACGCATCCGCGGCCGGCAAAACGGAGCATCCCGATGAGCCAGACCCAGACCCCCTTCAAGCCGAAGAAGTCCGTGGCCCTGAGCGGTACGCCCGCGGGCAACACCGCGCTGTGCACGGTCGGCCGCAGCGGCAACGACCTGCATTACCGCGGTTACGACATCCTCGACATCGCCACCAGCAGCGAGTTCGAGGAGATCGCGCACCTGCTGGTGCACGGCAAGCTGCCCAACCGCGCCGAGCTGGCCGGGTACAAGGCCAAGCTGAAGTCGCTGCGCGGCCTGCCGGCGCCGGTCAAGGCGGTGCTGGAGCAGCTGCCGCCCTCGGCCCATCCGATGGACGTGATGCGGACCGGCGTCTCGGCGCTGGGCTGCGCGCTGCCCGAGGCGGCCGACCACAACCATCCCGGCGCGCGCGACATCGCCGATCGGCTGATGGCCAGCCTCGGCTCGATGCTGCTGTACTGGTACCACTGGTCGCACAACGGCAAGCGCATCGACGTGGAAACCGACGACGACAGCATCGGCGGTCACTTCCTGCACCTGCTGCACGGCGAGAAACCGCGCGAGTCGTGGGTGCGGGCGATGCACACCTCGCTGATCCTGTACGCCGAGCACGAGTTCAACGCCTCCACCTTCACCGCGCGGGTGATCGCCGGCACGGGCAGCGACATGCATTCGTGCATCGCCGGCGCCATCGGCGCCCTGCGCGGTCCCAGGCACGGCGGCGCCAACGAGGTCGCGTTCGAGATCCAGAAGCGCTACCAGACGCCGGACGAGGCCGAGGCCGACATCCGTGCCCGGGTGGAGCGCAAGGAAGTGGTCATCGGCTTCGGCCATCCGGTCTACACCGTGGCCGACCCGCGCAACCAGGTGATCAAGCAGGTAGCGCGCGAGCTGTCGGCCGAGCAGGGCAACATGAAGATGTTCGACATCGCCGAGCGCCTGGAGACGGTGATGTGGGACATCAAGCGGATGTTCCCCAACCTGGACTGGTTCAGCGCCGTCAGCTACCACGTGATGGGCGTGCCCACCGCCATGTTCACCCCCCTGTTCGTGATCGCCCGGACCTCCGGCTGGAGCGCCCATGTGATAGAACAGCGCATCGATGGCAAGATCATCCGGCCCAGCGCCAACTACACCGGCCCGGAAAACCTGGAGTTCGTGCCGATCGACCAGCGCGGGTGACGCCATGACGCAGCAGCCGGGGAGGGGCTTATGCGCGAGGGGGAGGTGTACCGCAAGACCGAGGCGGGACGGGACGAGATACGCGACCGCAGCCGGCGGCTGCCGCCGGCGCTGCGCACCGTCCTGCTGATGGTGGACGGGCAGCGGCCGCTGTCCGAACTGAAACAGGTGGCCGCCGGGGTGCATGCCCCGGCGGACGCGCTGGAGCGGCTGCTGGCCGACGGGCTGATCGAGCCCGTGCCCACCGGCTTCGACGCGGCGGGGCTGGTACGGGCCGTCTCGCCCGGGACGCCGGCCCCGTCCCCGGCCGCCGCCGCGGCGCCCGCGCAGTCCGCGCCACCGTCGGCCGCGGCGGTGGATGCCGGGGAGGCGGACCAGTTCGCCGCCCTGTACCGGCGCATGACCGAGGCCATCCGCGCCCACCTGGGGTTGCGGGGCTATTTCCTGCAGCTCAAGGTGGAACGGTGCGAGGACCTGCCGGCGCTGCGCGCGCTGCTGCCGGAACTGCGGCAGGCGCTGGCCAAGAGCAAGGGCGAGACCTTCGCCGAGGACTGGGAGCGGTCGCTGGCGCCGGATCCGGCGGCCTGAGGCGGGCGCACGTCGCCCGCCCCGTCGTCGTCAGGCCAGGCCTTCGGCCAGCAGCGCGCGGCGCACGCCGGGGTCGGCCTCCATGCGCTGGCGGAAGGCGGCCAGGTGCTCGAGGCCGGACAGGTCCACCCCGGTACGGCCGGCCCAGAGCAGGGTCACGAACAGGTAGGGATCGGCGAAGCTGCGGAAGCCGGCCAGCCACTGGCGGTCGGCCAGGCGGGCGTTGGCGGCTTCGAACAGGCCGCGCACGCGGCGCCGCGCGGCGGCCTTGAGCGCGTCGTGCTGGGCCGGGTCGTCCATGAAGGCGGCCGGGCCGAAGATCGGCTTGAACGCCGGGTGCAGGTCCGAATTGACGAACGCCAGCCAGCGGGCCGCCTCGGCGCGCTGGCGCGGGCTGCCGTCCCCGGCCAGGCCCGCCTGCGGGCGGCGGTCGGCGACGTAGCCGGCGATGGCCGCGTTCTGGGTCAGGACGAAGTCGCCGTCGACCAGCACGGGCACCGAGCCGGCCGGATTGAGCGCGCGGAACCCCGGCGACTTCATGCCCTCGGCATCCATGACCTGGAACTCGAACGGTTCCTCCGTCCAGCAGAGGTCGATGTGGATGGCGGTGGAGCAGGCGCCGGGCTTGGTGTACAGCTTCATGTCGCGGTTCCTGGGAAGGCCCGTGGGGGGCGGAGCGGGCGGAACTATCCCAGAGCGGCCGGGCGCCGGCAAACGCCCGGCGGCGGCCGCGTCAGCCGGCCTGGTGGGTGCGCGTGCGCGGGCGCAGGCGCTGGACCCGATAGAAGGTGTGGTCGCCGATGGTGGCCACCTGGTACGCGTTGCGCCAGCTCGGGCTGGCGATGGCGTGGGCGGCGAAGTGGCTGGCGCCGGGCACGATCTCCTCGCGCTGGCCCACCGGCAGTGCCCAGTTGCGCTCCGCGCGCAGGGCCACGTGCACCGAGCGGTTCCAGGCGTCCAGGTTCCGCAGGCGGGTGTTGGGCGAGACGATGGTGGGCGCGAACTGCTTGCGCGCCGTGACCACGTCGCACATCGAGTCGCCCCACAGGCCGCTGTCCAGGCGGCGCAGGGCCACCTCGGCCACGGCCTGCTGGCCGCGCAGGCTCTGGTCGCGGGCTTCCAGGTACACGGTGGTGCTCAGGCACAGCGAGTCGGCGGCCGGCTGCGGCAGGAGCTGCGACAGCCAGAGGATCCACGCCAGTTTCATTCGGTTCTCCTTGCTCCGTCTTCGCAGGCGGCGCCTGCCGGTCGGTGGACCGGGGCGCGCCGACGCGGGGCGTCATGGGGAGGCAGCCAGTCGGGCTGCCCGGTGCCGGCGAACGTGAGGCCGGCGGACCCGCCAGTCGGAAAGGGGGGCGGGTCGAAGTGGCGCGCACGATAGGTTCGGGGTTCCGAACCGGTCCTGAACGTTCAGGCTTGACAAATGGATGCCGGGATGGGCGTGAAAACGTGATGAAGAGCGCCTTTCGGGCCGTCAGAGGGTCGCGGCGAGGCGGCTTCCCTGGGCGATGGCGCGCTTGGCGTCCAGTTCGGCGGCCACGTCTGCGCCGCCGATCAGGTGGACCGGCGCGGCCAGGCCCGCCTCGCGCAGCCGGGCCGCCAGCTCCCGGCGCGGTTCCTGGCCGGCGCAGACCACCACGGTGTCCACCGCCAGGCACTGCCCGGTGCCGTCCACCCGGATATGCAGGCCCGCTTCGTCCACCCCGAGGTATTCGACCCCGCCCAGCATCCTCACGCCCTTGGCCTTGAGGGTGGCGCGGTGGATCCAGCCCGTGGTCCTGCCCAGGCGCGCGCCGGGCCGGCCCGGGCTGCGCTGCAGCAGCCAGACCTGGCGGGCCGGCGGCTCCGGCCGTGGCGGCGCCAGGCCGCCGCGGCCGTCGGAGGCAAGGTCCACGCCCCACTCGGCCATCCAGCGCGCCGGGTCCAGGCTGGGCGACGGACCGGCCTGGACCAGGAACTCGGCCACGTCGAAGCCGATGCCGCCGGCCCCGACGATGGCCACGCGGTCGCCGACCCGCGCCCGGCCGGTGAGCACCTCGGCGTAGCCGGCCACGCGCGGGTGGTCCGCGCCGGGGAAATCGACCCGCCGCGGCACCACGCCGGTGGCCAGCACCACCTCGTCGAAGCCGGCCAGGTGCTCCGGTCCGGCGGTCGTGCCCAGGCGCAGCGCCACCCCGGTCTCCTCCAGCCGGTGGCGGAAGTAGCGCAGGGTTTCGTCGAACTCCTCCTTGCCGGGGATGCGCCTGGCCAGGTTGAACTGGCCGCCGATCTCCTCCGCCGACTCGAACAGGGTCACCGCGTGCCCGCGCTGCGCGGCCACCGTGGCGCAGGCCAGGCCGGCCGGGCCCGCGCCGACCACCGCGATCCGCTTGGGCGTCGCGGCGGGCCGGTAGTCCAGCTCGGTCTCCGCGCCGGCCCGCGGGTTGACCAGGCAGCTGGCGACCTTGTTCTCGAACACGTGGTCCAGGCACGCCTGGTTGCACGCGATGCACGTATTGATGGCGTGGGCGCGGCCGGCGCGCGCCTTGTTGGGCCATTCCGGGTCGGCCAGCAGCGGCCGCGCCAGCGACACCATGTCGGCCTGACCGGTGGCCAGGATGCGCTCGGCCACCTCGGGCATGTTGATGCGGTTGACCGCCACCAGCGGCACCGAGACGTGCGGCTTCAGCCGCGCGGTGATGCCGGCGAAGGCCGCACGCGGCACCGAGGTGGCGATGGTGGGCACGCGTGCCTCGTGCCAGCCGATGCCCGAGTTGATCAGCGTCGCCCCCGCCGCCTCGACCGCGCGCGCCTGGGCCACGATCTCGTCCCAGGCGTTGCCCTCCTCCACCAGATCCAGCAGCGAGAGCCGGTAGATGAGGATGAAGTCCGGGCCGCAGGCCTCCCGCACCCGGCGCACGGTCTCCACCGCGAAGCGCATCCGCCGCGCGGCGTCGCCGCCCCAGGCGTCGTCGCGGCGGTTGGTGCGCGGCGCGGTGAACTGGTTGATGAGATAGCCCTCCGAACCCATCACCTCCACGCCGTCGTAGCCGGCATCCCGCGCCCGCGCGGCGGCGGAGGCGAAGGCGGCGATCTGGCGCTCGATGCCGCGGGCGGACAGCGCGCGCGGCGTGAACGGATTGATCGGCGCCTTCAGCCGCGAGGGCGCCACCGAAAGCGGGTGGTAGGCGTAGCGGCCGGCATGCAGCAACTGCAGGCAGATCCTGGCGCCGTGCGCGTGCGCGGCGCGGGTCAGCAAGCGGTGCGGCGCGGCCTCCCACGGCCAGGACAGCTTCCCGCCCAGCGGCTTGAGCCAGCCGCTCACGTTCGGCGCGAAGCCCCCGGTGACGATCAGCCCGACGCCGCCGGCCGCGCGCTCGGCGAAGTAGGCGGCCAGCCGCGGGAAATCGCGGGCGCGGTCCTCCAGGCCGGTGTGCATCGAGCCCATCAGCACCCGGTTGCGCAGGGTGGTGAAGCCCAGGTCCAGCGGGGCGAACAGGTGCGGGTAGGGCGGGTCGCTGGCAGCGGCGGCGGTCTGCATGCGGGATACGCTGGCGTACGGAAAGGGCGCAGCCTGCCGCGAAACCGGCCCGGCGGCAAGCGGGCCGCCGGGTCCCCCCGGCTAGCGCCAGCCCGCCAGCGCCAGCTTGCCGATGGTGCGGCCCGATTCCAGCCGGCGGTGCGCTTGGCGCAGGTGGGCCGCGTCGATCGGGCCCAGCACCTCGCGCAGGGTGGTGCGCAGCTCGCCGGCCTCGACCAGCCCCGCCACCCGGTTCAGGATGCGGTGCTGCACGACCATGTCGGCGGTGCGGAACCGGGCGCGGGTGAACATGAATTCCCAGTGGATGCCGATGGACTTGGCCTTGTACGGGTCGCCGATGTGCAGCGGGCCGGCCGGTTCCACGATCAGGCCCAGGTGGCCCTGCGGCGCCAGCAGCAGCCCCAGTTCGTCCCAGTAGCGGTCGGTGTCGGCCAGGTTGAGCGCCACGTCGACCTGGGCCAGGCCGGCCGCTTCCAGCTGCGGCGCCAGCGGTTGGCCGTGGTCCACCACGTGGTGCGCGCCCAGCTCGCGGCACCAGGCCTGGCTTTCCGGGCGCGAGGCGGTGGCCGCGACCGTGAACCCGGCATGCCGCGCCAGCTGGATGGCGATCGAGCCCACCCCGCCGGC
>DASRYN010000169.1:0-5002 GCA_035687185.1 Pseudoxanthomonas sp.
CTCGTGTCGGTGCCGTCCGCCGCGAGCCGGCGACAAAAAAGCCGCCAGTTTCGCTGGCGGCTTTCGGGGGTGTTCGCTGTCTCGTTGCTCAGATCACGCGCGCCCCTTCCTCCGCCGAAGGCATCGGAAAGTAGTGCCAGAAATAAAAGGCGGCGCGGGGCGTGTTCACGGCGCCATTGATAACAGCCGCTCCCGGGCGGCGCAACCGTTTCAGCGGCAACGGGGACGGACAAGGAAAAACCCCGCCTTGCGGCGGGGTTTTCCGTACTTCCGGACGATGTGACGGATGGATCAGAAGTCCATGCCGCCCATGCCGCCCATGCCACCCGGAGCGGCCGGCTCTTCCTTCTTCGGCAGCTCGGCCACCATGGCCTCGGTGGTGATCATCAGGCCGGCGATCGACGCGGCGTTCTGCAGCGCGGTGCGGGTCACCTTGGTCGGGTCCAGGATGCCGAACTGCACCATGTCGCCGAACTCGCCGTTGGCCGCGTTGTAGCCGAAGTTGCCGCTGCCGTCCTTGACCTTGTTGACGATGACCGACGGCTCCTCGCCGGCGTTGGTGACGATCTCGCGCAGCGGGGCCTCCATCGCGCGCAGGGCGATCTGGATGCCGTGGTTCTGGTCCTCGTTGATGCCCTTCAGGCCTTCGATGGCGGCCTTGGCGCGCAGCAGGGCCACGCCGCCGCCCGGCACCACGCCTTCCTCCACCGCCGCGCGGGTCGCGTGCAGGGCGTCCTCGACGCGCGCCTTCTTCTCCTTCATCTCGACCTCGGTCGCGGCGCCGACCTTGATGACGGCCACGCCGCCGGCCAGCTTGGCCACGCGCTCCTGCAGCTTCTCGCGGTCGTAGTCCGAGGTGGTCTCCTCGATCTGCGCCTTGATCTGCTTGATGCGCGCCTCGATGGCCGACGCGTCGCCGGCGCCGTCGATGATGGTGGTGTTCTCCTTGGAGACCACGACCTTCTTGGCGCGGCCCAGGTCCTTGATGGTGGCCTTCTCCAGCTGCAGGCCGACTTCCTCGGAGATCACGGTGCCGCCGGTCAGCACGGCCATGTCCTCCAGCATCGCCTTGCGACGGTCGCCGAAGCCCGGGGCCTTGACGGCCACGACCTTGACGATGCCGCGGATGGTATTGACCACCAGGGTCGCCAAGGCCTCGCCCTCGACTTCCTCGGCCACGATCAGCAGCGGCTTGCCGGCCTTGGCCACGCCTTCCAGCACGGGCAGCAGGTCACGCACCGACGAGATCTTCTTGTCGTGCAGCAGGATGAACGGGTCATCCAGCTCGGCCTGCATCGACTGCTGGTTGTTGATGAAGTACGGCGACAGGTAGCCGCGGTCGAACTGCATGCCCTCGACCACGTCCAGCTCGTTCTCCAGGCCCGAGCCTTCCTCGACCGTGATCACGCCTTCCTTGCCGACCTTCTTCATCGCCTCGGCGATGATGTTGCCGATCGACTCGTCGGAGTTGGCCGAGATGGTGCCGACCTGGGCAATGGCCTTGTCGTCGGCGGTGGGCTTGGAGAGCTTCTTCAGCTCCTCGACGGCGGCCACGACGGCCTTGTCGATGCCGCGCTTGAGGTCCATCGGGTTCATGCCGGCGGCCACGGCCTTCATGCCCTCGCGGATCAGGGCCTGGGCCAGCACGGTGGCGGTGGTGGTGCCGTCGCCGGCGTTGTCGGAGGTCTTGGAGGCGACCTCCTTGACCATCTGCGCGCCCATGTTCTCGAACTTGTCGGACAGCTCGATCTCCTTGGCGACGGACACGCCGTCCTTGGTGATCGTGGGGGCGCCGAAGCTCTTCTCGAGCACGACGTTGCGGCCCTTCGGGCCCAGGGTCGCCTTGACGGCGTTGGCGAGCACGTTCACGCCGCGCACCATGCGGGCGCGGGCGTCTTCACCGAAGCGGATATCCTTGGCAGCCATTGCGGTATTACCTCAGTTGATTTGCTTGGAGTCGGGAAACGGGAGGCGGCGGGCGCTCAGCCCAGCACGGCGAAGATGTCGTCTTCCTTCACCACCAGGTACTCGACGCCGTCGAGCTTGACCTCGGTGCCGCTGTACTTGCCGAACAGCACCTGGTCGCCGACCTTGACCTTCGGAGCGCGCACGTTGCCGTTGTCCAGCACCTTGCCCTCGCCGACGGCGATGACCTGACCCTTGATCGGCTTCTCGGTGGCCGAATCCGGGATCACGATGCCACCGGCGGAGACCTTCTCCTCCTCGGTGCGCTTGATCACGACGCGGTCGTACAGCGGCTTGATGTTGCTCATTTCAATCCCTCTTAAGTGATTGACAGTGTTGGAAAATGGGCGGCGAGTCTAGCACTCGCCCCTCGCGAGTGCCAGCGCCGCGGACGGCAGAAACCGGCTTGCGGCCGGATGCCTGGGCAGATGGGGGACGCGCCGCGGGCTTTCAAGGGGGGCGGCGCATCTTCCGCGCCGGCCCGTGGAGGCGGCGCGACGGCGGCCGGCCGCCGCGGCCGACCCGTGGCCCGCAGCCGGGGACCGGGGCGTCCCCGGTCAGAGGTACCGCGTCCACAGCACCCTGGCGTCGCCGGGCAGGACCGGCGGGGTGCTGTCGCAGTTCGGCAGGTACATCTGGTCGGAGTTGTCCGGGACCACGATCTGGGCGCCGCCCTGGGTGACGCCGGTGCTGCTGCCGGCCTGGTTGGCGCCCACGGTCGCGGTGCCGTGGATCACGGTGACGTTGGCGCCGGTCTCCAGCTCGCGGCCCAGGATCAGGTGGCCGTAGATCTCCCAGCCGGCCAGGCGGGCGGCGCCCTCCGTGACCACGGCCACGTTGCCGATCGGCAGGCCGACGTGCACCTGCCCTTCCTCGTCGGTCCAGGTGGCGAACCGCGGCGTGCCGCTGCTCTTGTCGCACAGGTTGGTGGGCCAGAAGTCGCCGCCGCACACGACCTGCGGGGTGGAGAAGTTCGGCGCCACCAGGTCGCCGTGCCCGGCCTCGGTGAGGTTGACCCGGCCCGTGGCGATGATGGTGTTGACCAGGTCCCGCCCGTTCTGCGTGCCGTCCACGGTGACGGGGCCGTCGAACCAGGCCACGCCGGGCGGGAAGCTCACCAGGCCGGTGATGTTCCAGCCCGAGGCGACGGTGGTGTTGCGGAAGCAGTGCGCCTGCGCGCTGTTGGGGTCGGTCTGCCAGTTGCAGGTCATGAACGGCGCACCGGTGCCGGTGGGCAGGCGGCGCACGTCGCCGGTGGCCAGGTTGTAGCTCCCGTCGAGGGAAACGCCGCTGGCGGTGCGCACGTTCTGGATCGTCAGCATGGGCACGCCGCCCTGCATCTCGAAGACGTAGTTGGCCTGGCCCTTGAGGGGCGCCACGTCCACCGCCTTCACCCGCGCGTCGCAGTACGGGATGCCGGGCAGGCCCGGCGAGGTGCCCGCCTGCCCGGAGAGGATGCCGATGGCGGCCATGCTCTCGTCGGCGGGCAGCTGCGTCCTGGATGCGTCGTAGAACACCCGCCCGGCGATGCGGCCGGAGGCGGCGCGCGGGAAGTTCCAGTGGCTGACCGGCGACGAGCGGCCGCCGGCGCGGGCCCACAGGTCGCCGCCGCCGATCAGCGAGTCGATGGTGCCGGTGCCGATCTCCAGGTGGCCGTTGGACCAGAGGCGGCCGATGTTGACCCCCCCGGTGATGCCGCCGTTGGCCAGCCCCACGGTGACCTGGTGGCCCCAGACCTGGCCGGTGCGCGCCAGGCCCTGCGCCGAGATGGCGCCACCGAAGATGGACCCGGCCTGCAGGGTGAAGCGATCGGGCATCTCGCCCGTCCAGGGTGATGGAACGGTCCCAGAAGGTGGTGCCGCTGGGCGGCGACATGTTGCTGACGCTGATGTGGCCTTCCGCGAACAGGTAGCCGTTCTCGGTGATGCCGCCGCCCCTGCCGCCCACGCCGGTGGCCGTGAGCGTGCCGCCGGCGGTGCCGTAGGCGAAGCCGAAATCAGCCGCCTTCGATGCCGGGCTCCAGCCCGGGAAGACCGCCTTGACTGCCGCGGTGTCGGCGGCGGCCGCCGACGGATAGGTCAGGGTGCGCTGCCGGTGGTTCTCGACCGCGGCCGCCAGTGCCTGCAGGTCGGCCTGCGCGGTGCGGATCTTGCTGCGCACGATGTAGTCCGTGTACGCCGGAACCGCCAACGCCACGAGGATGGCCACGATCGTCACGACGATGACGAGTTCGACCAGCGTGAAGCCGTGCTGCCGTGCGGAGATGCGCATGCCTGGTGCTCCCTTGTCCCGACGGACGCTGCACCACTCAGGTTGCAGCCAGGGTGGCGGCGCCCGTGTGAACGTTCGCAGTATGTTCCCGACGCGCGCCGGCGGCGGCCGCCGGTCTCCGACGGCCGGTCGGGCGGCGGCGTGCGGCATGCCAGGCCGCGGGCCGCCCGGTAAGATGCGCGCACCCATGGATATCCACGTCGTGCTCTGCAGCTGTCCGGACCGCGGCACCGCCGAACGGCTGGCCGAATCGCTGGTCCGGGCGGGGCTGGCCGCCTGCGCCAGCCTGGTGCCGGGGGTGCGCTCGGTGTACCGCTGGGAAGGCCGCATCGAAACCGCCGAAGAAGTGCTGCTCGTCCTCAAGACTCATGCAAGCCGCGTGCCGGAACTGACCGACCGGATCCGCGAGGCGCATCCGTACGAACTGCCCGAGGTGCTCGCGGTCCAAGCCGCCGGCGGGCTGCCCGCCTACCTGGCCTGGGTGGCCGAAGAAACCCGCCGGAGCGACTGACCCGATGCCGAAGTACCGCCCGACCCTGGCTGCCCTCCTGGGGCTGCTGTTCGCGTTCCTGGCCGCACCGTCGGCCGCCGCGGTGGACGAGTCCGACCTGCTGCCGGTCGACCAGGCCTTCGCCCTGCAGGTCCGGGCGCCGGCGCCGGACCGCATCGAGCTGCAGTGGAAGATCGCCGACGGCTATTACCTGTACCGCCACCAGACCCGCGTGCGCGCCAGCGGCGGCTTCAGCGGCGGCGAACTGCGCATGCC
>DASRYN010000170.1:0-2918 GCA_035687185.1 Pseudoxanthomonas sp.
GTCCTCGGGCAGTCCCACCAGCGCCGGCGCCAGCACCCGCTCGGCGGCCAGCGCGACCGGACCGTCGGGCCCGCGCCGGAACGCGCCGGCATAGACCTCGCCCATGCGCGCGTCGATCGCGGCGAGGATCCGCTCCGGCCCCTCGCCCGGCGCGCCGGCGGCCAGCACCGCCAGGGTCGACACCGGGACCACGGGCCGGTCCAGCGCCAGGGCGATGCCCTGCGCCAGGGCGATGGCCAGGCGCACGCCGGTGAACGCGCCCGGGCCGCGGCCCACGGCGATGGCGTCCAGCTGCGCCCGCGCCACCCCGGCCTCGGCCAGCAGCGCCTCGGCCCACGGCAGCGCCAGCTCGGCATGCTGCCGCGGCGCGACCTGGAAGCGCTCGCGCACCTCGCCCTCGATGTACAGGGCGACCGAGCAGGCTTCGGTGGCGGTTTCGAAGGCGAGCAGGCGCATGCGCGGTGCGGGCGGGAACGGTCGGCGGAGGGAGGGAGGGTAAACGATGCACCGGTGCGCCCCAACTGCCCGCCCTTCCGCCGGCCCCCGCGGCTGTCACTCCCGGGCGAAGAAGGCGCGCACGTCCTCCAGGCGCCGCGTGACCGTGAACCGCGGCAGCGACTGCATGAACACCCGGCCGTAGGGCTTGCCGGTGAGGCGCGGGTCGCACAGCACCAGCACGCCGCGGTCGGCCTCGCTGCGGATCAGCCGGCCCACGCCCTGCTTGAGCGCGATCACCGCCTGCGGCAGCTGTTCGTCGCGGAACGGGTTGCCGCCGCGGCGCCGCACCGCCTCCAGGCGGGCCTCGAACACCGGGTCGTCGGGCGCGGCGAAGGGCAGCTTGTCGATCACCACCACGCTCAGCGCCTCGCCGGCCACGTCCACCCCCTCGCGGAAGCTGGCCGCGCCCAGCAGCACCCCGTTGCCGGAGGCGCGGAAGCGGCGCAGCAGTTCCGCCTTGGGCGCCTCGCCCTGCACGAACAGCGGCCACGGCCCATCGCGCAGCGACTCGGCCGCCTCGCGCAGGGCGCGGTGCGAGGCGAACAACAGGAAGGCGCGGCCGCCGGAGGCCTCCAGCACCGGCCGCACCGCCGCCAGCATCGCCGGGCCGAAGGCGCGGCTGTTGGGCTCGGGCAGGTCGCGCGGCAGGTAGCACAGCGCCTGGCGCGGCCAGTCGAAGGGGCTGGGCTCCAGCAGCGTGTCCGGGTCGAACAGGCCCAGCTTGCGGGCCACGTGGTGGAAGCCGCCGCCGACGGCCAGCGTGGCCGAGGTGAACACCCAGGCCGCGTGCGAACGCTCGCGGTGCGCGCGCAGCGGCGCGGACACGTCCAGCGGGGTGCGCTGGCAGCGGAAGCCGCGCGCGCTCAGCTCGTACCAGTAGACCTCGCCGCCGGCCGCGGCCGCCGCGGCCAGGCGCTCCGGGGCCAGCGCTTCGGCGCCGGCATCGCCGGCCACCGCGTCCAGCACCGCCTCGTCCCCGCCGGGCGCGTCCTCGAAGGCCTCGGAGCCCGCGCCGCCGTCGCGCCAGCGGCCCAGGCGCTCGCCCAGGTCGCGCGCGCGCGCCACGCAGGCGTCGAAGCCCGGCGAGGTCCCGGCCAGCGGCGCCATCGCGTCCTCCAGCGCGACCAGGGCGTCGGCCAGCACGTCGAAGCCGTCGGCCACCGCCGGCAGGGTCAGCGCACGGTAGCGGGTGCCGCGCGGCGGCAGCGCCTCCATCGCCGCGCGCAGTTCGCGCAGGGCCTGTTCCAGTGCGCGCACCGGCGCCTGCACCACGGCCAGCGCGCCGGTGGTCTGCCGGCACTCGGCCAGGCAGTCGCGCGCCAGCTCCTGGATCTGGCGCATGCCGAAGCCTTCGCCGAAGAAGCTGGCCGCCAGCTCCGGCAACTGGTGCGCCTCGTCGATCACGAACGCCTGCGCGCCGGGCAGGATCTCGCCAAAGCCTTCCTGCTTGAGCGCCAGGTCGGCCAGCAGCAGGTGGTGGTTGACCACCACCAGGTCGGCCCCCTGCGCGCGCTGCCGCGCCTGCACCACGAAGCACTCCTCCCAGAACGGGCAGTCGCTGCCCAGGCAGTTGTCCACGGTCGAGGTGACCAGCGGCAGCAGCGGCGAGTCGTCGGGCAGATCCTCCAGCTCGGCCATGTCGCCGGCGCGCGTGCGGCCGCTCCAGGCGACGATGCGCTGGAACTGGCTGGCCTGCTGCGGGCTGGCGAAGCGGGCGTCGCCCCTGGCCTGCTCGAGCCGGTAGCGGCACAGGTAGTTGGCGCGGCCCTTGAGCAGCGCGCTGCGCAGGCCCACGCCCAGCGCCTCGCGCACGCGCGGCAGGTCGCGGTGGTAGAGCTGGTCCTGCAGCGCGCGCGTACCGGTGGAGACGATGGTCTTCAGCCCCGAGAGCAGCGCCGGCACCAGGTAGGCGTAGGTCTTGCCGGTGCCGGTGCCCGCCTCGGCCAGCAGCACCTCGCGCCGCTCGATGGCCTCGGCCACCGCCGCGGTCAGCCGCTGCTGCGCCGGGCGCGCGACGAAGCCCTCCAGGCGCGCGGCGAGCGCCCCGCCCTCGCTGAGGGCGTCGCGGCTGGCGTGGGCGAGCAGGGACATGCGGGACGGCGCGGGTGCGGCAGGCGGGCGGACGCGCCCGGCCGCACCGCGGCCGGACGGCGCGCGGCGCTCAGTACCGGGTCACGCCCGGGACCGTGCAGGCGCGCAGCTGCGCCTGCGCCGAGGCCACGTTCTCGGGCTCGTTGCGCGCCGCGCGCGCCTGCTCGATGGTGGCCCAGTGGCGGCGGCACAGCGGCCCCACCTTCGAACCCAGGTCGAAGGCGCGCCGGGCGAGCGCCTCGGCCTGGTCGTACTGCGCCTGCAGCAGCGCCGCCTCGGCGCGTTCCTGCAGCAGCGCCGGGTCGTCGGCGACGATCCGCAGCGCCTGG
>DASRYN010000171.1:0-24131 GCA_035687185.1 Pseudoxanthomonas sp.
TAGTGTTCCTCTTCCGCCCCGCCGAGCCGGTAGAGGGAGTCGGCGTCCTGATAGTCGAGGCGCTTGGCCTCCAGTTCGTTCCACTGGGAGGCGGGGACGCCGCGCGCGGCAAAGAATCCGTGCAGCAGGGCTTCCGTGGCCCAGTTCGGGCTGAGCAGCCCGTGATCGTCCTGTATGGCGAAGACCGCATCGCCCAGCCCGCGATAGGCGGAGCCGTCCAGCCGGATCTCGTTGCCGAGCGGCATCGCGGCCAGCCCGTCGGTGTCCTCGTCGAGCCGGGCGTGGGTCACCGGTGGCGAGGGCAGGGCCGCCAGCCCCCCCAGGTTGCGGCGCTGCGTGGCCAGCATGTACAGCACCGTTTCCTGGGTCGAGCGCATGTCCAGCTGGCCCTGGAAACGGTCGAACTCGGCCTGGGCCTCGCCCACGGCCCGGCTTCCCGAGGCGGCCACGGCGGCAGCCAGCAGCGTCAGCACCACCAGCAGCGCGAGCACGATCACCAGGACGAATCCGCCCTGCCGGCTCGGCGCGCGGGGCGGGTCAGTCCGGCTCGGCTTCATAGAGCATCGGTACCGGGTTGCGGCTGCCGGCGATGGCCGCGGCCCACACTTCGGGTCCGTCCCGGCCGTCCACCTGCAGCACCACCGCCGCGGGGAGGTGGTCGTGCTGGCCGAGGGCCGGGGGCCACTGCGGGTGCATGCGCCCTTCGGCGTCCATGTAGGCGAACTCGGCGCTCTCTGCGCCCTCCAGCGGGAGCTCAAGCCGTTGCCCGCCTTCCTCCAGTACCAGGCGCAGGTCGCCGCCGGAGCGTTCGACCTTCCATTCCACGGCGGTGGCGCCGCCCTGGGTTCCCAGCAGCGGCTGCAAGGTCACGCCGGACAGGCCGGTCGCCTCGCCGCGGAAAGGGGCGTCGGCGATCGGCATCAGCGCGCGCAGCGACGACTGCACCCAGTCGCGCGTGAGCGATGCTTGCCGTGTCTGGGCGCCGATCGCGCTGATGGCCGCCTCCGCCCGCCGCCACTGGCCCAGCGACTGGAACCCCAGCGCCAGCGCCATGCCGGCGATGATCAGCACCACCAGCATCTCCAGCAGCGTCAGGCCGTGTTGCGCAGGGCGGCTCATTCGTCTTCCAGGCTGATCGGGCGCGCGGCCTCCCAGCCGGACTTGCGGAAAGCGAAGCGCCGCACCGGGGCACCCTCGCGCAGCACCTCCACCTCGACTTCGTACAGGATGAAGTCGAACTGGGTCGGCAGCCCGACCTGGCTCAGGCCCGGGTGCCGGTCGGTGAGCGGCCGGCTTTCCCAGCGCACCGCAAGCGGGCCGGCTTCGCGTTCGCCGCGCGGTTCGCGCATGGGGTTGATGTCCTCGACCAGCGCCAGCGCGGTGCGTCCGTCGGCCAGTGCCTGGGTCTGGGCGCGCGCGCGGTTGAGCGAGAGCGTCGAGGTGGACAGCCAGCTGTAGAGGGTCAGCAGGGCCGTGGCCATCACCACCATGGCCACGATCGCCTCCAGGAGGGTGAACCCCCGTTGCCGCGCACGCTTCCCTTGCGCCATGCGTTCAACCCCCGCCTGCCGGGACGCGGTGCACCCGGCAGAAAGGCGCCTCTATCCGCAACGCCAGGGCCTGGCGCTCCGTTTCCAGCACGCCATCGGCACCGGAACAGGCGCCGTTGGCGCGTACCGTCAGCGGCGTGCCGAGCACCAGCCGCCACCCTTCCGGCAACGGCACGACCCGGGCCACGGCGGCGGCGTCGCCCGCCGCCAGCTGCAGCGTCCGACCGTCGTTTCGCGCGCGCAACGGCAGCGCGGCCAGGGCGTGGATCACCTGCTCCACCTCGTCGGCCTCGCGCCAGCTGGCGATCATGCGGTACCCGGCCGGCGCCACCATGCCGGTGGCCAGCGCCAGCAGGGCGACGACCACCATCATTTCCAGAAGCGTATAGCCCCTCGCCAGGCTCATTGGCCGGGAAGCTGCCCGACGTCGGCGTCGTTGCCCTCGCCGCCGGGCTGGCCGTCGGCGCCGAACGAGTACAGGGTGAAGCTGTGGTTGCCGGCGGGCTGGGGCGAGTACTGGTACGGGTTGCCCCACGGGTCCATGGGCACGCCGTCTTCCAGGTACGGCCCCTGCCAGCGCTGGGCCAGGGCTTGGTCCGCCGGCCGCGCGGTGAGCAGTTGCAGGCCTTCGTCCTGGGTCGGGAACCGGCCCAGGTCCAGGCGCATGGTTTCCAGCGCGCCGCGCAGCATGCGCACCTGGGTTTCGGCGGTCTGGACCTTGGCCTTGTCGGCCTGGCGGAACAGGCGCGGGCCGACCAGTCCCATGATCAGGCCGATGATGACCAGCACCACGATCATTTCCAGCAGCGTGAAGCCGCGGGCGGCGCGACGGGAAGCGGGCAGGGGGCGCTTTTGCATTGCGGTCGGTCCGGAGGAAAGCCTGGGTGCGCGATTCTAGCGCCCCGGGGCGGCGCGCTGCTGTACCGCCCGTGTCCCGTTCCCCGGCCCGGGCGGGCCTGGCGCGGGGCGGCCGTCGAGGCCGGGCCGCCGCGCCTGCTAACCTTCGCGTTTTTCCGCAAGGTCCGCATGTCCCCCGCATTTCCCCGGCGCATGGCCGAACTGGCGTCCCTGTGGCGCACGCTGGTCTCGCAGGAACTGGCCGTCCGCTACCGCGGCACCCTGCTCGGGCGGGTGTGGCCGCTGCTGATGCCGCTGCTGATGCTGGCGCTGTACGGCTTCGTGTTCGGCGCGGTGTTCCGCGCGCGCTGGCCGGGGCTGGCGCCGGACGACCACCTTGGTTTCACCGTGAACCTGTTCACCGGCCTGCTGATCCACGGGCTGCTGGCCGAGGCCGTGGGCCAGGCGCCCACGCTGATGCAGCGCAACAGCAACTTCGTGCGCAAGATGGTGTTCCCGCTGCCGGTGCTGGTGGCCGTCCCGCTGGGCGTGGCGCTGGCGCATGCCGCGGTCGGCTTCGTGCTGCTGGTGCTGGTCAACGGCCTGTTCGGCAGCGGCTGGCACGCCACCGCGCTGGCGCTGCCGCTGGTGCTGGCGCCCTACCTGGTGCTGCTGTACGGGCTGGCCCTGGTGTTCGCCGCCCTGGGTGTCTACATCCGCGACCTGGGGCAGGTGGCGGGCGTGCTGGTGATGGTGGCGCTGTTCACCGGCGCAGTGTTCTTCCCCGCCGAGCTGGTGCCCGAGGCGCTGTCCGGGCTGCTGCGCGCCAACCCGATCGTGTGGCCCACGGAGGCAGCGCGCGCCTGCCTCCTGCGGGGCGAGTGGCCCGATGCGGGCGCCATGGCGGCCTACTGGCTGGCGGCGGCCGCGGCGCTGGCGGTCGGCCTTCGGGTCTTCGCCGTGCTCCGGCGCGGTTTCGCCGACCTGCTGTAAGCAGACAGCGCCGCGCCGATGCCCGACAATAGCCCTTCCGCACCACCAGGCCGCATGTCGCGATGAACGCCATTCCCGCCCCGTCGGCCGCCCCGCCGCTGCTTGGCGAGCTGCTGCTGGATCGCGGCGCGATCCGCCCGTCCGACCTGGAGCGCGCGCTGGAGCTGCAACGCAGCGTCGGCGGCCGCATCGGCAGCCTGCTGGTGCGCATCGGCGCGCTCTCGGAGGACCAGCTGATCGACGCGCTGTCGGCGCAGCTGGGCCTGCCGGTGGCCGGGCGCGACCTGCCGCTGCCCGCCAGCCCCGGGGAATGGTTGCTGCCCGGCGGCGCGGAGGTGCCGCTGGACTGGATGCAGGACCGCGAGGTCCTGGTGTGGGAGGACGCCGAGGGCAGGGCGTGGTGCGCCAGCCGCGATCCGCTGGACCCGGCCCTGCAGGAGGCGCTGGCCTACCTCTGGCCGCAGCGCGACATCGGCCTGGCGCTGGCCCCGGCGCAGCTGCTCGAGCGCACCCTCGACGCGCTGGCTCAGGAGCAGCGCGGCGCCAGCGCCTGGGCCAGCGACGACGTGCGCCACCTGCGTGAGCTGGCCGAGGAGGCGCCGGTGGTCGAGCTGGTCAACAGCCTGCTGGCGCAGGCGGTGGAGCAGCGCGCCTCGGACATCCACCTGGAGCCGGAGGAGAACCAGTTCGTCGTGCGCTTCCGCATCGACGGCGTGCTGTACGCGCGCCTGCGGCTGCCGCGCGAGCGCTTCAACGCCGTGGCCTCGCGCCTGAAGCTGATCTCCGGCATGGACATCGCCGAGCGGCGCCTGCCGCAGGACGGCCGCCTGAGCGTGCGCGCCAGCGGCCAGGCCATGGACGTGCGCGCCTCGGCGCTGCCGGGCGTGCATGGCGAGTCCATCGTGCTGCGCCTGCTGCCCAAGGAGCGCAAGGACCTGGGCCTGGAGCGCCTGGGCATGGCGCCGGACCACCTGGAGCTGCTGCGTGGCTGGAGCCGCGAGGCGCACGGGATCGTGCTGGTCACCGGCCCGACCGGCTCGGGCAAGTCGACCACGCTCTACGCCACGCTGGCCGCCAGCAACGACGGGATGAAGAAGATCATCACCGTCGAGGACCCGGTCGAGTTCCAGCTTCCCGGGATCACCCAGATCCAGACCCACGCCGACATCGGCCTGACCTTCGCCAGCGTGCTGCGTTCGATCCTGCGCCAGGACCCGGACGTGATCATGGTGGGCGAGATCCGCGACCGCGAGACCGCCGAGATCGCCATCCAGTCGGCGCTGACCGGCCACCTGGTGCTGTCCACGGTCCACACGAACGACGCCCTGGGCGCCTTCACCCGCCTGATCGACATGGGCGTGGAGCCGTTCCTGGTGGCCACCCCGCTGAAGGGCGTGCAGGCCCAGCGCCTGGTGCGCCGCCTGTGCCCGCATTGCGCCCGCCCCGCCGCGCACGTGCTGCCTGCCATCGCCGACGAGGCCGCGGGCTGGGCCGCGCGCGTGTTCGGCCCGGACGCGCCCGCCGCGCAATGGAAGGAAGCCGTCGGCTGCCCGCGCTGCCAGGGCACCGGCTACCAGGGGCGCATCGGCATCTACGAGCTGGTGCCGGTGGACGAGGCCATGCAGCAGGCCGTGGTGGCCGGCGCCACCCACCAGCAGCTGCGCGCCATGGCGCGCGAGCGCGGCTTCCGCTTCCTGCGCGAGGACGGCCTGCTCAAGGCCTGGCAGGGCGTGACCACCGTGGATGAAGTGCTGCGGGTGACGGCGGTCTGATGGCGAGCTTCCGCTTCAAGGCGGTCAACGCCGAAGGCGCCCGGCTCGACGGCGAGATCGCCGCGGCGGGCGAGCGCGAGGCCGCGCGCCTGCTGGAGCGCCGTGGGCTTTCGGTGCTGTCGCTGGAGCCGGCAGCCGCGGCTGCCGCCGGCCGGGCCCGCCTGGGCCGCGGCCGCCGCCTGCAGGACCGCGACATCGTGCTGGCGCTGCACGAGCTGGCCACGCTGCTGGCCTCGGGCGTCGCGCTGGCCGAGGCGGTCGCCGCGCAGTCGCGCTCGGCGCACCACCCGCGCCTGCTGGCCGCGTTCGACGCGGTCGCCACCGCGCTGCGCCAGGGCCAGCCGTTCTCGCAGGCCCTGCTGGACACCGGGCTGCCGCTGCCTGCCTACGTGGGCACCCTGGTGCGCAGCGGCGAGAAGGCGGGCCAGCTGGGCAAGGCGCTGCAGGACGCCGTTGCGCAGATGGAGTACGACCTGCAGGTGCGCCGGGAGATCCGCCAGGCGCTGACCTACCCGGCGGTGCTGGTCGCCGCCGGCCTGGGCGCGGTGGTGCTGATGTTCACCTTCGTCGTGCCCAAGTTCGCCGCGTTGCTGGAGCGCGCCGAGGACCTGCCCTGGCTCGGCTGGGCCGTGCTCAGCACCGGCATGGCCGCGCGCGAATACTGGTGGATGGTGCTGCTGGCGCTGGTCGCGGTCGCGCTGGCCGCGTACCGGTTCTTCCGCGACCCGGCCGCCCGCGCCCGCGCCTACGAACGGCTGGAGCGGTTGCCCGTGATCGGGCCCTGGCGCGTGGAGTCGGAGACCGCGGCCTGGGCGCGCATCCTGGCCACGCTGCTGGGCAACCGCGTGCCGCTGCTCGAGGCGCTGTCGCTGGCGCAGGCCGGCGTCCGCGCGCCCGGGCGGCGCGCGCGCCTGGAAGAGGTGTCGCGCAACGTGCGCGCAGGCGCGACCCTGGCCGATTCGCTGGAGGAGCAGGCCACGCTCACCGCCACCGGCTACAACCTGGTGCGCGTGGGCGAGCGTTCCGGCGAACTGCCGGCCATGCTGCGCTCGCTGGCGCGCCTGTGCGAAGACTCCGGGCGCGCGCGCATGAAACAGTTCCTGGCACTGCTGGAACCGGTCGCGATCCTGGTCATCGGCTCGGTGATCGGCGTGATCATGATCGGCATCATCCTGGCCATCACCAGCGCCAACGACATCGCCATCTGAGGCGGCGCCGGCCGGCGGCTTCCCCGCCGCCGCCCCCCGCCGGTATGCTCCCCGCCACGCCGTCTCCCGTGCGTGCCCGGCGGCCGGTCCCGGCCCGGGGGCGGCTGCCGCCCGCCGGACTGGTGCAGGCCGCACAAATCGCGCGGACGGGACTTTTGTTCTACTTGACGGCCCAGTAAGGCCCGGTTAACGTTCCGGCGTAGCTTTGCGGTCGGGGGATCTGGGGAGATAAGCAGTCTTCGTCTTCAAGGATTCACGGAAGCGACCGGTTGCCAGAGGGCTGTCCCGACGGTACCGGGGAAAGCGGGTAACCGGTAAGAGCTACTGCAGTGACTAATTAGTTGCCTAAACCTCAATGGAGTTGATTCATATGACGAAGTTCAACAAGAGCCTGCTGACTGCAGCCGTGGTCGGTGCTCTGGCACTGCCGGGCCTGGCGTCGGCGGCCAGCCTCAGCTACGCCACCGGCCAGCAGATCACCTTCGCGAAGGATCTGTTTGTCAACGACACCATCAGCATCGAGACCCCGGCCGACCTGCAGCTGATCGCCCAGGCCGTGGACGACAACACCGGCCGCATCACCGCGATCGCCGCCGGCGAAGTCCTGACCGTCAAGGTCACCCTGGACAACGGCGCCCAGTTCGACAGCACCGCCCCGGCCGCGACCCTGGTTGCCACCTTCCTGGAAGGCGCCCAGACCGGCGGCGCCGGCGCGCCGATCGCCGTCGTTGCCGGCACCGAGAACTACAACGGCAGCGAGCTGAACTTCAAGTACACCACCAGCGGCGCCGGCACCATCGGTGCGGCGGGTGACTACTTCCTGCAGCTCAACAGCGCCAAGGTCAAGAACCTGATCCAGGGCCTGTTCAACGGCAACCAGGTCAACGCCGAAATCACCGTGCAGAACGGTGCCGGCCAGCAGATCCTGGCTGCCAAGACCGTCCTGGCCCGTTCGGCCTGGGGCGTGACCGTCACCAGCAACCCGACCGACGGCATCCCGGCCCAGGGTCTGGCTCCGGGCGACGTGCTGAAGACCATCGACGTCGGCGCCGATCCGCGCAAGACCCTGTTCTCCACCTTCGGTGTTGTTGGCGCGGCCGACAGCGACGTGTTCAATGCCGGCGGCTTCAACGTCGACATCACCCGCGCGCTCGAGACCGCCGGTGCGGGCGCTGTCGCCCCGGGCACCTACATCAACAACTTCAACGCCACCGCGGGCCTGCCCGAGTACAACATCGTCAACACCGCCACCTTCACCGTGAAGGTCTCCGGTAGCGACCTGGGCGCCTTCGTCGGCGCCAATGCGTGGCTGGACTCCTCGGCGGCGTGTGACCAGGCTGGCGGCGCCGGCACCTTCGTGAACGCCGCTGCGGCGCTCAACAGCGGTGCCCTGGTGTTCACCTCGGCCACCACCAGCGCCATCTGGAACAACGTCACCGCGGCCCCGCCGGCCTCGCCGGGCGTCAACCTGTACGTCTGCCTCCAGGCGCACGACGACGTCGAGATCAACCCGCAGGCCCTGAGCGGCACCGTTGCTCTGGACTACGCCCTGCCGACCCAGCGCGTCAACCCGGCTCCGTGGAACATCAGCCTGCTGCCGCTGCGTCTGAACGGCACCACCCTGATCTTCCAGAACGTCAACCCGGGTGGCAACTCCACGGCCCAGTCGTTCCTGCGCCTGACCAACAACAACGCGCAGGTCTGCCCGGTCGTGATTGACGCCAAGGACGACGCCGGTCTGCTGAGCGATCAGGTCACCCTGACCCTGCAGCCGCACACCTCGGTCCAGCTGAACTCGGACGAGCTGGAGAACGGCTCCTCGAAGGCTGCTGGCTCGTTCGGCGACGGCACCGGCAAGTGGTACGTCCGCGTCACCGCCGAGTGCTCGAACTTCAAGGCTTCGGCCCTGAACCGTCACCAGGACGGCGTGGTCACCAACCTGACCCCGGAGAAGTGGGACGGCGAGGAGTGGCTGACCCCGACCTCCAAGCTGAACCCGTAAGGGCGGCTCTGGTCGGACCTGCGGCAACGCAGGTGGCACCTTCGGAACGGGCGGCGCAAGCCGCCCGTTCTTTTTTCCGCTCGACATCGGCGCGTTCGCGCTCCGGTGTTGCCGGGGCAAAAAAGAAGCCCGCGTTCGCGGGCTTCGTTGCATGTCGGCGAGGGCTTGCCGGCTTGCTGCGTTACTGCGGCGGCTTGCCGACCTTGTCCTTCGCCTTGGCAAGGGTGTCGGCGAACAGCTCCGCCTGCCGGACCCAGGTCTCGGCGTAGGCCGCCTGCCGGGCGTCCCGGGGCGGTGGAGGGCAGCCCTTTTCCGCGGACTTGCAGCGGACCGGCAGCATGTCCTGGACGGCCTGCAGGATGGCCGGCTTGGCCTTGGCGACGGGCTCGGGATTGAAGGCTTCGATGCCTGCCGCTGCCGTTTCCAGCGCCGTGCGGTGCTGGCTCACGCTGCTCTTGCCCGCGAACCAGGCCGGCTTGTCCTTGCCCGGCAGCATCGCGGCCCCGCGAAGCGCCCAGGTGACGCGCATCTGCCAGGCGCCGAACTGCACGGCCTTGCCGAGCTTGCCGCCCGCTTCGTCGTTGCAGGCCTGGCCGGCGCGCCGTGCCACGGCATCGCGTGCCGCGGTCACGGCCTCGGTCTGGTCCCACCCGCGGCTGACATACCAGGCCAGGCGTTCGTTCGCGGTGGCCTCGATGGCGGCGCGGCCCACGGGGTCCAGCCAGTGGCAGCGGGAGTCGAGCGCCAGCATGTCGTGCAATTCCGCGTACTGGCGCACGGCGAGCAGCCTCTCGCGCTCGGCCGGAGACAACGGCTTGGGCGCCGTGGCGGCCGGCTTGTCCGGCGCGGGGTTGTTTCCTTCGGCGGCGACGCCGGTGGCGGCAATGAACAGCAGGCCGATGGCGGCGGCAAGGGAAGAATGCTTCAGGAATGGGGATGACATGGTCTATCCGGATGAGAGGAATACCAATGATGCCCCATCGCGGGGCGCCATATCGTGCGATTCCCGCCGGATTTCGTGGTGAATGCATTGTTAAGCCGGCGCCGGTATCCTTCCGGCGCGATGACCCGCCCCGACGCCTCCGACGCCGCCCTGCCCGCACTGCGCGTGCGCGATGTCGGCAAGACCTACCGCCTGTGGGCCACGCCCGCCAGCCGCCTGTACGTGCCGCTGCTGCACCGGGCCGCCCGCTGGCTGCGGCCGGTGGCGCCCCTGTCGCGCTGGCTGCGGCGGCATGCCGAGGCGCGCGTGCACTACCACCGGGCGCTTTCCGGGGTCGGGTTCGAACTCGGGCGCGGCGAGGCGCTCGGCATCGTCGGCCACAACGGCAGCGGCAAGAGCACCCTGCTGCAGATCGTGGCGGGCGTGCTGGAACCGAGCGAGGGCAGCGTGGAGGTCAACGGGCGGGTGGCGGCCCTGCTGGAGCTGGGCTCCGGGTTCAACCCCGAACTGACCGGGCGCGAGAACGTGCGCGTCAACGCCGCCATCCTCGGCCTCACGCCCGCCCAGGTGCGCGAGCGCATGGACGACATCGTCGCCTTCGCCGACATCGGCGAGTACATCGACGAGCCGGTCAAGACGTACAGCTCGGGCATGGCCCTGCGCCTGGCCTTCGCCGTCCAGGTGCATACCGACCCGGACATCCTGATCGTGGACGAGGCCCTGGCGGTCGGCGACGCCGCGTTCCAGGCCAAGGCGATGGCACGCATCGACGAGATCCTCGGGCGCGGCACCACGCTGCTGTTCGTGGGCCACGACCTCAACGCGGTCAAGGCGTTCTGCCATCGCGCGATGCTGCTGGAGAAGGGCCGCATCGTGCTGGAGGGGCTGCCGGACGAGGTCATCACCGAATACCTGCATCGCACCCACAAGCGCGCCCTGCAGGCGCAGCAGGACCGCCGCGCCGGGTCGCTCACCCGCATCGACGGCGGCTACGGGCTGGACGATGCCTGCGTGGTGCAGGCCGCGCTCAACGGCGTGCGCCACGTGGGCGTGCAGCATGGCGCCCGGCTGGAGGCGGTGCTGGACGTGCGGCGCCGCGCCGACATCGCCCATCCCTGCCTGATCTTCGACGTGCTCGACGGCCGCGGCCTGCAACTGACCGGGCGACGCGTGGCGCTGCCGCCGGGAGAGGGCACGGTCCGCGTGTGCATCGCCTTCGACGCCGCGTTCCAGCAGGGCGTCTACCGCATCCGCACGCGCGTGGTGGACGCGCCGGCGATCGAGCGCACCACCGTGCTGTCGCGGCAGGAGGGATGGCTTTCGTTCGAAGTGGTGGACGACAGCCGCGAGCGATTCACCGGGCTGTTCCCGGTGCCCATGGACATCCGCGTGGACCCGGTCCAGGCCCGCGTCGCATGAGCGGCCGGCGAATGCTGTTCCACCGCGATTTCCGCGGTTACACGGGCGGGCATGGCAAGGTCTGGGACTATTTCAACCACGCCCTGGCTCTGGGCTGGGATGCGCGCGTGTACCTGGCCGAGGGGTCGCTGCGCGGCCACGGCAACCCCTGGATGGCGGTGCCGGAGCGGATCGAGCCGCAGTGGCGGCCGCAGCGGGCCGACGTGCTGTTCCTGGCGGGCATGGACTGGCAGGCGCTGCCGCGCGCGCTGGATGGCCGCCGGCCGGTGGTCAACCTGGTGCAGCACGTGCGCCACGCCGATCCGGCGCTGCCGCTGCACGGCTTCCTGGACCGCCCTGCCTGGCGCGTGTGCGTGAGCCGGCCGGTGGCCGATGCGATCCTGGCCACCGGCCGCGTGACGGGGCCCGTGCGGGTGATCCCGGCGGCGCTGCGCCTGCCGGACGCCTTGGCGCCGGAGGCGGGCGAGGGGGAGGGCATCTTCATCGGTGCGCTCAAGAACCCGGAGCTGGGCCGCGGGCTGGCCGCCGCCCTGCGCGACCGCGGGCATCGCGTCGAGCTCCACGAGGAATGGCTGCCACGCGAGGCCTACCTGGCATCGATGGCGCGCGCCAGGGTCGCGGTGCCGCTGCCGCACGCGAGCGAGGGCTTCTTCCTGCCCGGGCTGGAGGCGATGGCGCTGGGGCGCCCGCTGGTGATGCCGCCCTGCGTCGGCAGCGCCGAGTACGCGGCCGACGGCGTGAACTGCCTGATGCCGGCGGCCACCGCGGAAGCGCTGGCCGCGGCGGTCGAGCGCCTGATGGCGCAGCCGCAATTGCGACGGCGGCTAGTCGGCGAAGGCCACGCCACCGCCCTGCGCCACGCGCCGGCGGCCGAGCGCGCGGCCTTCGCCGCGGTACTGGAGGAAATGCGGGCATGAACGGACGCAACCTGGCCCTGACCGGGGTGCCACGCTCCGGCACCACGCTGTGCTGTCACCTGCTCGGCCGCGCGCTGCGGACCGTGGCGCTGTTCGAGCCGATGGAGGTGGCGCGTCTGCCGCGCGAGCGCGCTGCCGCGCTCGATGAAATCGAGGCCTTCTACGCCGACTCGCGCGCGTCGCTGCTGGCCGACGGCACCGCCTGGAGCCAGCAGGTGGATGGCCGCGTGCCGGACAACCCCTTCGCCAGCCAGCGCGCCGCCGACGGCAGCCGGCGCCGCGAGGCCGAGCGCGGCCGCATCCGGCTGGAGGCGCCGCCACCCCCGGGTTTCACCCTGGTGGTCAAGCACAACGCGGCCTTCACCGCGCTGCTGCCCGAACTCGCATCGCGCCTGGACACCTGCGCCGTCGTGCGCAATCCGCTGGCGGTGCTGGCGTCCTGGCATTCGGTCGACCTGCCGGTGTCGCAGGGGCGCCTGCCGGCGGGCGAGCATTTCGATGCGGCGCTGGCGGGCCGCCTGGACGCGGAGCCCGACCGCGTCGCGCGGCAACTGCTGATCCTGGACTGGCTGTTCGGCCGCTACCGGGACGCCCTGCCGCCGCGGCGCGTGCTGGCCTACGAGGACGTGGTGGCCAGCGGCGGCCGCGCGCTGGCGGCCGCCTTCGGCCTGGAGCTTCCGCCGCAGCCGCTGAGCGAACGCAACGCCAGCCGCCTGTACTCGGTGGAGCAGTGCGAACGCCTGGCGCGGCGGCTGCACGAGGATGGCGGCGCGTGGCGCACGTGGTACTCGGATGCCGACGTGGATGCCTTGCTGGCACGCATGCGCGGGGCGGGCGGATGAGCCCGCGGGTGCGCTTCCTCGTCGGCGGCGTGCAGAAGGGCGGCACGAGCGCGCTGGCCAGCTTCCTCGCGCAGCACCCCGGGGTGCGCCTGCCCGCGGGCAAGGAAGCGCACGTGTTCGACGCGCCCGACTTCGACGAGGCCTGGGACGCGGAGGCCGTCGACCGCCGCTATGCGCCGCACTATCCCGGCGACGCGGGCGCGGCGCTGCACGGCGACGCCACGCCGATCTACTGCTTCCATCCGCGGCTGGTCCACCGGATCGCGCGCTACAACCCCGCCATGCGCTGGATCCTGATCCTGCGCCATCCGGTGGACCGCGCCGTCTCGCACTACCGGATGGAGCGCGGCCGCGGCCACGAGGCCTGGCCGCTATGGGCCGCGGCCCTGTTCGAGCCCTGGCGCCTGGCGGGGCACCGCGACGACTTCGCCCAGGACTCGCCGCTGCGCCGCCATTCGTACCTGGCGCGCGGCGACTACGCCCGGCAGCTGGACACGCTGTACGCGGCGTTCCCGCCGGCGCAGCTGCTGCTGCTGCGCAACGAGGACCTGGCCGGCACGCCGGAGGCGACGATGCGCCGCGTCTGGGATTTCCTCGACCTGCCCGAGCCGCCGGCGATGCCGGCGTTCGGCCGCGTGTTCGAGGGCGGGCAGGGCCCGCTGCCGGACGGCTCGCCGGTGCGATGGCTGCTGGAACGGCTGCTGCGCCGGCGCATGCGCCAGGCCGGCCTGCGCTACGGCCTGCGCTGGTGACCGGGCCCCGCATGCGGCAGACGCCCGAGGCCCGGTAGGAGCCGGCCTCGCCGGCGAGCGCCGGGGGGCGTGTGGCCTGCCGGCGTGCCGCGCCTTGCGGCGTTGCCTTCGCCTGCAACGGCTGTCCGGCGGGCCTTGCGCCCGGTCGCGCGCCCGCGTGGTGCCGGGCCGGTCAGGATGGCTCGGCTATAATCGCCGGCCGCGTCACGCCTGCGGTGGCGGACCGGTCGCGGGCCGCGCCCACCGCCTCAACGAGGATTCCATGGCAGCCGCCGCAGACTTCCGGTCCCCTCCGCACGCATGTCGATGAACCCGGCCCGCCCACCCGCGGGGGGAGCGGTGCAGCCGCGCGCGCTCCTGGTCCTGGGCATGCACCGCAGCGGCACCTCGGCGGTCACCGGCGCGTTGCGCCTGGCCGGCGTGGACTTGGGCACCGACCTGATGTCGCCGGCGCCCGACAACCCCAAGGGTTTCTGGGAACACGCCGGCGTGGTGGCCATCCACGACCGGCTGCTGCACGCCCTGGGCCGCGGCTGGAACGACCCGCGGCCGCTGCCGCAGGGCTGGCTGGAGGGCGCGGCGGCGGCCGAAGCCTCCGCGGCGCTGGAGGCGCTGCTGCGCGCCGAGTTCGGCGGCTCGCCGCTGTGGGCGGTGAAGGACCCGCGCATGTGCCGGCTGCTGCCGTTGTGGTGGCCGGTGCTGGCGCGCATGGGCGTGCGCCCGGCCGCGCTGTTCGTGCTGCGGCACCCGCAGGAAGTGGCCGCCTCGCTGGCCGCGCGCAACCAGTGGCCGGATGCGCTCTCGCGCCTGCTGTGGATCCAGCACCTGCTCGATGCCGAGGCCGACAGCCGCGAGGTGCCGAGGACCGTGCTGGCCTACGCGCGCCTGCTGGAGGACGCCCCGGCGGCGCTGCGCCAGGCCTTCGCCGAGGTCGACGTGCCGTTGCCGGACGTGGCGCTCGAGGCCGCGCTGGGCGACTTCGTCTCCGCCGGCGACCGCCACCACGTCGCCGCGGCCGGCGACCGCGCCGATCTGGCGCAACGCATGTTCGATGCGATGGGTTCGGGTGCGCCCTGGGCCGCCCTGCGGCCGCTGCGCGAGGAATACGGGCGCGCCGAGGCGCTGTATGCGCCGGCGCTGGACGGCTACGCCGAGGTGGAGGCGCGCGAACGTCACGGCCGCCTGGACGCCGAGCAGCGCCTGCGCGAGGCCGACGCCGAGCTGCAGGAAGGCCGGCGCCGCAAGGTCGAGCTGGAGCAGGCGCGCGAGGCGCTGTCCGCGCTGCAACGCGACTATGCCGAACGCACGCGCTGGGCGCTGGAACTGGACGCCGCCCGGCGCGAGGCGACCGAGCGCCTGGGCGCGTTGCAGGCCGAGTACGACGAACGCACGCGCTGGGCGCTGGACCTGGACGCGCAGGTCGCGGCGTGGCGCCAGGCGGTGGCACCGCTGGGCACGCTGCCGGAAACGCCGGTGGACACCGCCTCGCCGCAGAGCGTGGCGGCCGGCCTGCAGGGCCTGGCCGCGGCGCAGCGCGAGGTGGTGGACGCACGCGACGCCGCGCAGGCGCAGCTGCGTGCCGTGCTCGGTTCGCGCTCGTGGGCCCTGACCCGGCCGCTGCGCTTCGCCGCCAAGCTCGCGCGCGGCGACTGGCACGCGGTGGCCGAATCGCTGCGTGCCTCCGGCCTGGCCCGCTCGCCGTGGCTGGCGCCGGTGCGCCCGCTGGCCCGGCGCTGGCTTTTGCGCCGCGCCGCGGCCGCCGAGCCGCTGCCGCGTGCCGCCGCGCCGGCCGTGCGCGACATCGACGTCGGCGACCTCGCGTTCCCCGAACATCCCGCGCCGACCGTTTCGGTGGTCATCCCCACCTACGGCAACCTGCCGTACACCGCCGCCTGCCTGCGCTCGATCCTGGCGCATCCGCCCGCGGTTCCGTACGAGGTGATCGTGGCCGAGGATGCGTCCGGCGACGCGGCCATCGGCGCGCTGCGCGCCGTGCCCGGCCTGCGCTACCACGAGAACCCCGAGAACCTCGGCTTCGTGCGCTCGTGCAACCGCGCCGCCGCGCTGGCGCGCGGCGAATACGTGTGCTTCCTCAACAACGACACCGAGGTCACCGCGGGCTGGCTGGACGCGCTGGTGTCGGTGTTCGAGCGCGCCGACGCCGGTCTGGCCGGTTCCAAGCTGGTGTACCCGGACGGGCGCCTGCAGGAGGCCGGCGGCATCGTCTGGAGCGACGGCAGCGCGTGGAATTACGGGCGCCTGGACGACCCGCGCAAGCCGGCCTACAACTACCTCAAGGAGGCCGACTACGTGTCCGGCGCGTCGATCCTGCTGCGCAGGTCGGTGTTCCAGGCGCTGGGCGGCTTCGACGAGCGCTATGCGCCCGCGTACTACGAGGACACCGACATCGCCTTCCGCGTGCGCGGGATGGGCCTGAAGGTGTACCTGCAGCCCGCGTCGGTGGTCGTGCACCACGAAGGCGTGTCCAGCGGCACCGACGAGTCCTCCGGCGTGAAGGCCTACCAGGCCGTCAATCGCGGCAAGTTCCTCGAACGCTGGCTGCCGACGCTGCAGGCCGGGCACTTCGCCAACGGCCAGGAGGTGTTCCTGGCCCGCGACCGCTCGCGCGGGCGCCGGCACGCGCTGGTGGTGGACCACTACGTGCCGCAGCCGGACCGCGACGCCGGCTCCCGCGCCACCTGGCACGTGCTGCGCACGCTGGTCGAACAGGACTGGCAGGTGGCGTTCTGGCCGGAGAACCTGCGCCGCGACCCGGCCTACACCGCGCCGCTGCAGCAGCTGGGCGTGGAGGTCATCTATGGCGACGAGCACTGGGGCCGGTTCGAGGCCTGGATGCGCGAGCACGGCCGCCACCTGGACGCGGTGGTGCTCAACCGGCCGCACGTGTCGGTCAACTTCATCGAGGCGGTGCGCCGGCACAGCCGGGCCCGGGTGGTGTACTACGGCCACGACGTGCACCACCTGCGCCTGCTCGAGCAGCTGAAGCTGCAGCCGGACCCGGCGCTGCAGGCCGAGGCCGAGCGTTTCCGCGCGATGGAGCACGACCTGTGGCGGCGCTCGGACGTGATCCTGTACCCCTCGTCGGACGAGACCGCGCACGTGCGCGCGTGGCTGCAGGCGCAGGGCGGCGCGGCGGTGGCCGAGACCGTGCCGCTGTTCGCCTACGAGGCGCTCGACGAGGCCGACGTGCCCGGCCCGGAGCACCGCCGCGACATCCTGTTCGTGGCCGGCTTCGCGCATCCGCCGAACGTGGACGCCGCCTGCTGGTTCGTGCGCGAGGCACTGCCGCGCATCCGCGAGCGGATGCCGGGCGTGCGGACGCTGCTGGTCGGCTCCAACCCGCACCCGGACGTGCAGGCGCTGGCGGGCGACGGGGTCGAGGTCACCGGCTACGTCAGCGACGAGCGGCTGGCCGCGTACTACCGCGCCGCGCGCGTGGCGGTGGCGCCGCTGCGCTTCGGCGGCGGAGTCAAGGGCAAGGTGCTGGAGAGCCTGCGCTTCGGCGTGCCCTGCGTGACCACCTCCACCGGCATGCAGGGGCTCGGCGACGCCGCCGGCTTCATGCCCCGGGCCGACGACGCGGACGGGTTCGCCGCGGCCGTGCTGCGGCTGCTCGCCGACGACGGCGACTGGCACCGCGTTTCGGCGGCCTCGCGCGGGTTCATCGCGCGCCACTATTCGCGCGAGGCGCTGTGGGGCGTGCTGTCGCGCTCCGTGGGCGCGTAGGGGCCGCACGATGCCAGATCGAGGACAGGGCCTGGACACGTCCGGCCGCCTTCTTCCCCGCGACGGCCGCGTGCGGTCGCTGCTGGTGGCCGCGTGCGCCGCGCTCGCCTTCGGCGCGCTGCACCAGGCGTTCGTGACCCGGGCGCATCCGGATGCGCTGTACATGGACTCGCTGCGCCTGCTGTACCAGTTGCAGGAATGGCAGCAGGGGCGGCTGTCGTTCGTCGAGCTCTGGGGCCTGGGCTCGGCGCACCGCGGCTTCATCAACGCGCTGGCGCTGATGGCCAACGTGCGCCTGTTCTCGCTGGACGTGATGCTCGCCAACCGCATGACCGGCGTGGTGGTGGCGACGGTGGCGTTCCTCCTCGCCTACCGCCTCGACCGCGAGCCGTTCTGGCAGCGCGGCCGCTGGCATCCGCGCAGGGGCCTGTGGCGCGCGGCGGCCGCGCTCGCGATCGCCGGCCTGTGCTTCAGCTGGGCCGGCTTCGAGCTGTTCACGCTGGACCTGGGCCTGCCGCTGTGGACGAAGAACCTGTGCTTCGTCCTCTTCTTCCTGGCGCACGACCGCCTGCTGCGCGCGCAGGGAAGCGCGGGCGCGGGGCAGGCGTGGACGGCGGTCGCGCTGGCGGTCGCCGGCGTGGTGATCGTGATGTTCGTCGGCATGGGCTGGTCCTATGCCTACGCCGGCGCGGTGGCGGGCGTACAGCTGCTGGCCGCCTTCCACGACCTGCGCGGCGGGCGCCGCACGGGGCTGCTGCTGCGGTGCGTGCCGCTGCTGGCGCTGCTGGCCGCGCTGGGCTGGTCGCTGGCGCAGGGCGGCGGCGGGCAGGGCGAGGACGGGCACTCCTTCGCGAAGCTGTTCGGCACGCTGCCGCGCATGGCCGAGCTGTCGCTGTACGCGCTGGGCGCCGCCTGGATCGGGGTGGAGACGCTGGCCCAGCGCGGCGTGCCGCTGGGGCTGGTGCCTTGGCTCGGCGCGGCCGGGCTCGTCGCCGCGGCCTGCGGCATCGCCTCGCGGCTGCGCCGCGGGCTGTATTCGGGCTCGCTGGTGCCGCTGTACCTGGTCGGCTACGGCGTGCTGACCGCGCTGTCGCTGGCCGCGGCGCGTGGCGACGGCGGGCCGATGGCGGTCATGGCCTCGCGCTACTACATGGACGTGGTGCTGTTCCTCGTCGGCGCGCTCTGGCTGTGGTTGGAGGCGCTGGCATCCGGCGGCAGGACCTCGCCGGCGCAGCCTGCCGCGTGGGCGTTCCTGGCGTTCTGGCTGGCGGTGGGCGCCGGACTGGCGCTGACGTACGACCGCGAGTGGAAGGCCACGCCGTACCGCGCCGACGCGTTCCGGGCGATGAACCAGGCCCTGCGGGCCGGCGTGCCCGACGAGGCGGCCGCGCGCCTGCTGCAGTCGCCGCTGGAGCACGCGCGGCTGGGCGCGGGCATCCTGCGCGAGCGCGGCCTGGCGTTGTTCGCCGCGGAAGGGCCGGGTGGCGGCTGCGAGGTCCGCCGCGCCGGCGGCTGGCACGCCGCGGAGCCGACCGGGGCCTGGATGGACGGCGCGGCCGTGCTCGCGGTGCCGGCCTGTGGCTGCGCCCTGGTCGCCGATGCCTACCTGCCGGAGGGCTTTGCCGCGCGCCGGCTGCGGATCGAGGACGGCGCGGACGTGCGCGAGATCGCGATGCAGCCCGGCCAGCCCGCGCGCGTGGCCTTCCCCGTGCTCGGCGGCGCGAGGCAGGTGCGCCTGTCGGTCTCGCGCACGACGGTCCCGGCCGCCGAGATCCCGGGCAGCGGCGACCAGCGCCGGCTGGGCCTGTTCTGGACCGGAATGCGCTTCGAGTGCGTGCCGGCGGGGGAGGCGCGGTGAACGCGCCGGCACCGGGGGAAAAGCCGCCGGTTCCGCCGCGGGGGCTGCCGTTCTCCGGCGCGCCCGGGCCGTTGCAGCGCTTCGTCTCCGACCAGCGCGTGCTGTTCCTGCTGGTCGGCGGCGCCAACACGCTGTTCAGCACCGCGCTGTTCGCCGTGCTGGTGCTGTGGTTCGGCCCCGGCGTGCCGTCGGTGGTCAGCCTCGGCATCGCCTGGGTGGTGTCGCTGCTGGCGGTGTTCTTCGTCTACCGGAGGCTGGTGTTCCGCGTGGAGGGGCACTTCTGGCTGGACCTGGCGCGCTTTTCCAGCGTGAACGGCATGGCCCTGCTGCTCAACGCCGGCGCGCTGGCGCTGCTGGTGGACCTGGGCGGACTGCCGGCGATCCCGGTGCAGGTCGCCATCACCGCGCTGGTGGTGGTGTTCAACTACGTGGGCCACAAGTACTTCTCTTTCCGGCGCAAGGGCCGGCCCTAGGAGGAATCCCGTGCAGCCGCGCGTTTCGGTGGTGGTGCCCGCCTACAACAACGAGGACTTCGTCGCGCAGACCCTGGACTCGATCCTGGCGCAGGACTACGACGACTACGAGCTGGTGGTCGCCGACCACAGCTCGCGCGACGGGACGCAGGCCGTGCTGGAGCGGTACCGCGGCCTGCCGCGGGTGCGCATCCTGGAACCCACGCCCGCCGGCGGCGGCGCGCTGGCGAACTGGAACCGGGTCAGCGCCGAGGCCCGCGGCGAGCTGGTCAAGCTGGTGTGCGGCGACGACCTGATCGCGCCCACCGCGCTGCGCGAGCAGGTCGCGGCGATGGACGCGCACCCGTCCGCGGTCCTGGTCGCCTCGCCGCGGAACCTGATCGACGCGCAGGGACGGGTGGTGGTGCGCGGGCGCGGCCTGGCCGGGCTGCGCGGCCTGGTGCCCGGCCGCGAGGCCGTGCGGCGATCGGTCCGCGCGGGCACCAACATCTTCGGCGAGCCGGGCTGCGTGCTGTTCAGGCGCGAGCTGCTGGAGCGCGAGGGCGGTTGGGACAACAGCTTCCCGTACCTGATCGACCAGGCCACCTACACCCGCATCATGCTCCACGGCGACATGGTCGCGCTGCCGCACACCCTGGCCAGCTTCCGCATCAGCGCCACGCAGTGGAGCGTGCGGCTGATGAAGGAGCAGGCGGCGCAGGCGGTGGCCTTCCACGAGCACCTGCGCCGCACGGTGCCGGGCCTGCTTTCGGCGCTGGACCTGCGGGTCGGCAATGCCATGGCGCGGGCGATGGCGCTGGCCCGCCGCAGCGCCTACCTGTGGCTGCGCCGGCGCATGTGAGGCCGGCTCAGGCGGGCGGCAGGTTGACGCTGTCGCCCACCACGTACTGCGGCCGCTTGTTCACGTTCAGCAGCACGCGGCCGGTGTACTCGCCGATGGCGCCCAGCGCCAGCAGTTGCAGGCCGCCCATGAACAGGATGGCCAGGATCAGCGAGGCCCAGCCCACGGGCAGGTCCGGCGTGCGCAGCTTCTGCACCAGGATGGCCACGGCCAGGACGAAGGCCAGGCACGAGGCCAGCGCGCCGGCCAACGACACCAGGCGCAGCGGCACGATGGAGAAGCTGGTGGCCATCTGCAGCCACAGCGAGACCGACTTGCGCAGGCTGTAGCCGGAGCGGCCGTCGCTGCGCGCGTGGTGCTCGGCGGTGAGCGTGGCGATGCGGCGCGGGCTGGTGCTCTGCAGCAGCAGCCCGTCGAGGTAGACGAACGGGCCCTGGTAGCGCAGCACCTCGTCGCGCAGCCCGCGGGCGAAGCCGCGGAACGGCGACAGGTACAGCCCCCTGGGCTTCTTCAGCAGCCACTGCGCGACCAGGTCGTTGAAGCGGCTGCCGGCGCGCTTCCACAGCGCGTGCTGGCGTTCGGGGAACTGCGCGTAGACCAGGTCGGCGCCACCGCGCAGGGCCGCGAGGATCCGCGGCACGTCGGCCGGGTCGTGCTGCAGGTCGTCGTCCATGGTGACGATGTAGCGGCCGCGCGCCACGCCCAGGCCGGCCATGATCGCATTGTGCTGGCCGGCGTTGCGCCGCAGGTCCAGGCCGCGCAGCCAGGGTCGGGCGGACGCCAGCGCCTGGATCACCTCCCAGGCGTTGTCCGGGCCGCAGTCGTGGACCAGCACCACCTCGTAGCCGTCCGCGCCCAGCGCGGGCGCCAGCGCGGCCTCCAGCCGCTCGGCCAGCGCCGGCAGGATGCTGGCGCTGCCGTAGACCGGGATGACGACGGAAAGCTCAGGTGTCGGGCGCATAGTATTTCCGGATGACGTGTTCGGCGTAGCCGTCGCCGAGGTCGATGCCCAGTTCCCGGGCCACCGCCAGCGCATCGGCCGCGTCGATGGGCAGCGGGCTGCCGAGCGGCTCGAAGGCTACCCGGGCCTGGCGGCCGAGCACGCGCTCGAAGATGGCGACGATGGCCGGCATGGGCAGCGACCTGGCCGCGGCGACGGAGAATACACGCCGCCCGCCGCTGCCGGCGCCGTCGATCAGGCGCGCGCCGATGGCGGCCACGTCGTCCACGTCGATCAGGTTGCGCTCGGCCCGCGCCCACACCGTGAAGGGTGTGCCGCCGGCGATGCGGTCGCGCAGGAAGTTGGTCAGGGTGTTGGGGTTGGGCGTGCGGCCGACGACCTGCGGCAGGCGCAGCACCAGGCCGCCCGGCGAGGCGGCCACCATCGCCTCCATGGCGCGCTTGTGGCGCATGTACGGCGTGTCCGCCGCGCTGTCGCCGGTGGCGCTGCCGCAGCTGCCGAAATAGACCACGCGCCCGCCGGCCTCGAGCAGCGGGCGGAGCAGGTCGCGCTCGCGGGCGAAGGCCGCGGGGTCGGTCTCGCGGGAATTGGATACGCCGGAGGCGAAGATCGTGACCGCGGGATCGGCCGCGTAGCGCGGCGCGAAGGCGCGCGCCAGCAGGCCCTGCCCGACGATCATCGCGCCTCCGCTGCCCGGGCCCGCGCGGTCACAGCGCCGCTTCCAGCTCCGGCAGGATCGCGAACAGGTCGCCCACCAGGCCGATGTCGGCCACCTCGAAGATCGGCGCCTCCGGGTCCTTGTTGATCGCCACGATGGTGCCGGCGTCCTTGATGCCGGTCAGGTGCTGGATGGCGCCGGAGATGCCGATGGCCAGGTACAGCTCCGGGGCGATGATCTTGCCGGTCTGGCCGACCTGCATCTCGTTGGGGCAGTAGCCGGCGTCCACCGCCGCGCGCGAGGCGCCCACGGCGGCGCCCAGCTTGTCGGCCAGGCTGTAGACGATGCGGAAGTTCTCCTCCGAGCCGACGCCGCGGCCGCCGGAAACGACGCGCTTGGCGCTCTGCAGGTCGGGGCGGTCCGACGTGCCGGCGGTCAGGCCGACGTAGCGGGTGTGCGCGGGCAGGGCCGCGTCGACCGCGACGGCCTCCACCGGCGCGCTGCCGCCGCGCGCGGCCTCCGGCCACGACGCGGTGCGCACGGTGGCGACCACGACCTGGCCGGCCGGCGCTTCCACGGTGACGATGGCGTTGCCGGCGTAGATCGGGCGCTTGAAGCTCAGCGGGCCTTCGACCGCCATCAGGTCCGAGACCTGGTTGACGCCCAGCAGCGCGGCCACCACCGGCATCAGGTCCTTGCCGAAGGTGGTGGACGGGCCGAACACGTGGCTGTAGCCGGCGGCCAGCTTCGCCACCTGCGGACCCAGCACCTGGGCCACGGGCTGCGCGTTGGCCGGATGGGCCACCGCCAGCACGCGCGCAACGCCGGCGATCTGCGCGGCCTCGGCGGCCACGGCGGCCGGGTCGGCGGCCAGCACGACGACGTCGATGGCGCCGGGGTTCAGCGCCTGCGCGGCGCTGACGGTGCGCGCGGTGGAGGCGTTGAGCTTGCCGTCCAGGTGTTCGGCGACGACGAGGACATTGGACATGGTGCGTTCTCCTTCGGGGAACCGCGCGCCGCGCGCCCGGTTCCGGGAATGCGCGCCGCCGGCCAGGCCGGCGGCAGGGAGGGTCAGAGCAGGCCCTTGGCCTTGAGCGTGGCGACCAGCTCGGCCGCGTCCTTGAC
Source organism: Pseudoxanthomonas sp. (assembly GCA_035687185.1). Lineage (GTDB taxonomy): Bacteria > Pseudomonadota > Gammaproteobacteria > Xanthomonadales > Xanthomonadaceae > Pseudoxanthomonas. The sequence continues at coordinate 22,899 of DASRYN010000171.1, forward strand.
CATCACGCCCTTGCCGCGCCGGGGCGGCGGGGCGTAGGCCACGGTCTTCAGCTCCGGCCCGGCGTCCACGCCCAGGTCGGCCAGCTGCAGCGTCTCCAGCGGCTTGCTCTTGGCCTTCATGATGTCCGGCAGCTTGATGAACCGCGGCTCGTTCAGGCGCAGGTCGGTGGTGACCACGGCCGGCAGGTCCACCTCCAGCGTCTCCAGGCCGGCGTCGACCTCGCGGGTGACGGTGGCCTTGCCGCCGGCCACCTCCAGCTTCGAGGCGAAGGTGGCCTGCGGGCGGCCCCACAGCGTGGCCAGCATCTGGCCGGTCTGGTTGGCGTCGTCGTCGATGGCCTGCTTGCCCAGGATCACCAGGTCCGGCTGTTCCTTTTCCACCAGCCTGAGCAGGGTGCGGGCGGCGGCCAGCGGCTGCACCGGCTGGTCGGTGACCACGTGGATGGCGCGGTTGGCGCCCATGGCCAGGCCGTTGCGCAGGTGCGCCTGGGCGTCGGCCGGGGCGATGGTGGCGACCACCACCTCGGTGGCGATGCCCTTGTCGCGCAGGCGCAGGGCCTCTTCCAGGGCGATCTCGTCGAACGGGTTGGGGGAGAGCTTGACGCCCTCGGTGACCACGCCGGAGCCGTCCGGCTTGACCTGGATGCGGACGTTGTAGTCCACCACGCGCTTGTAGGCGACGAGGATTTTCATCTTGTACGAGATCCTTCAGCTGTTGCGGGAAGGCCCGGCCGCGGCGGCTGGCGCGGGGCAGTCCCGCATTCTAGCGGGGGAAGGCCTACCATGCGATGGCGTATGGGCTGGTCCGCTCTTCATTGGTCCTGCGTTCGGTGTGGCCGGATAAACTGGATGATTGGATAGCGGCCTGCCCCGCAGGCGACAAGACAGGAGATGTGCGTTGGCAACTTGGCTCGTGACCGGCGGTGCCGGTTTCATCGGCGGTAATTTCGTCCTCCAGGCCGTGGCGCTGGGACACCGGGTGGTCAACCTGGATGCGCTGACCTATGCCGGTAACCTGAATACGCTGGCATCGCTCGAAGGGAATCCCGACCACGTCTTCGTCCGGGGCGACATCGGCGACCGTGCCCTGGTGACGCGCCTGCTGACCGAGCACCGGCCGGACGCGGTGCTGAACTTCGCCGCGGAGAGCCACGTGGACCGCTCGGTCGATGGCCCGGCCGCCTTCGTGCAGACCAACGTGGTCGGTACGCTGGGCCTGCTGGAGTCGGTGCG
>DASRYN010000172.1:0-7813 GCA_035687185.1 Pseudoxanthomonas sp.
TCTGCTTGGATTTTGCACGTCCGTTCGTTTCTGCAAAATCCTTCGCGGGATCCGCCCGCGCACTGCGGTTAGAATGGCGCCCGCGACGCACGCCCCCACACCCGGCCCCGTCGCTTTTTTGTTTCCGGAACCGGCGCCAGCCCCCGAACCAGACAGGTCCGTCCGCCGCCACGCGCGACCCGACGCGGAGCCCATCATGCTTTTCGAAACCCTCGCCACCTCCGGCCACGAACAGGTCGTCTTCTGCAACAACCCCGACGCCGGCCTGAAGGCCATCGTCGCCGTGCACAACACCGTGCTCGGCCCCGCGCTGGGCGGCGTGCGCATGCGCCCCTACGCCAACGAGGCCGACGCGGTGCGCGACGTGCTGCGGCTCAGCCGCACGATGACCTACAAGAACGCGCTGGCCGGGCTCAACGTGGGCGGCGGCAAGGCGGTGATCCTGGGCGACCCGAAGTCGGACAAGTCCGAGGCCCTGTTCCGCGCCTTCGGCCGCAACGTCGATGCGCTGGGCGGCCGCTACATCACCGCCGAGGACGTCGGCACCGACGTCAACGACATGGAGCTGATCTACCTGGAGACCGAGTACGTCACCGGCGTGCACCAGGTCCATGGCGGCTCCGGCGACCCGGCCCCGTTCACCGCCTACGGCACCCTGCAGGGGCTCATGGCCACCCTGCAGCGCAAGTTCGGGCACGAAGAGGTGGGCAAGGTCAGCATCGCGGTGCAGGGCCTGGGCCATATCGGCATGGAACTGGTGAAGCTGCTGCGCGAGCGCGGCGCCAAGCTGTTCGTGGCCGACCTGGACGCCGGCCTGGTGGACCGCGCCGTGAGCGAGTACGGCGTGGAAGCCGTGGCCTGCAGCGACATCTACGACGTGCCGGCCGACGTGTTCGCGCCCTGCGCGATGGAAGGGGCCATCGACGAGAAGGTGCTGGACCGGCTGAAGGCCAAGGTGGTGTGCGGCTCGGCCAACAACCAGTTGGCCAGCCACGCCATCGGCGACGAGCTGCACCGCCGCGGCATCCTCTATGCGCCCGACTATGCGGTCAACGCCGGCGGCGTGATGAACGTGTCGCTGGAGATCGACGGCTACAACCGCGAGCGGGCCATGCGCCTGATCCGCAGCATCTACCACAACGTCGGCCGCATCTTCGACCTGTCCGAGCGCGAGGGCATCAGCCCGCAGTACGCGGCCGACCGCATCGCCGAGGCGCGGCTGGCCTCCATCGGCAAGCTCAAGCTGCCCATGGGCCGGGCCACGCCGCGCATGGGGCACCTGCGCGGGGAGCACTGAGGGGCGCGGCCGGGGTGGCCGCGACCGGTTACGCCGGCGGGGTCGCCCGCAAGGCGGGCTCCTACCACGCCGCCCTGTAGGAGCCGGCCTTGCCGGCGACGCGACGCATCGCGCCGACACCGACACCCGACACCGACACCGCGCCGCAGGGTGCCCACGCCGCGACCCGGGGCATGACCGGACCGGTTACGCCGGCCGGGTCGCCCGCAAGACGGGCTCCTACCACGCCGCCCTGTAGGAGCCGGCCTTGCCGGCGACGCGACGCATCGCGCCGACACCGACACCGACTCCCGCCACCGCTACCGCTACCGCCACCGCGCCGCAGGGTGCCCACGCCGCGACCTTGGGCATGGCCGCGACCGGACACGCCAGGCGTTTGTGCACCCGCACGTGTGGTCGCCCGGGCGAGCCACTACACTTCGGTGCAGATGAAACCATCTGCAGGGGGGCCGATGCACACGTTCCATCTGGGCGAGGACATCGAGGCGCTGCGCGAGGCGGTGCGCCGGTTCGCGGAGGCCGAGATCGCGCCGCGCGCCGCGCAGATCGACCACGACAACGCCTTCCCCCAGGACCTGTGGCCCAAGCTGGGCGCAATGGGCCTGCTGGGCATGACCGTCGCGCCCGAGTACGGCGGCAGCGGCATGGGCTACCTGGCGCATCTGGTGGCGATGGAGGAGATTTCCCGCGCCTCCGGCTCGGTGGGCCTGAGCTACGGCGCGCACTCCAACCTGTGCGTGTCCAACCTGTACCTCAACGGCACCGAGGAACAGCGCCGCAGGTACCTGCCGAAGCTGTGCAGCGGCGAGTGGAAGGGCGCGCTGGCCATGAGCGAACCGGGCGCCGGCTCGGACGTGGTCGGCTCCATGGCCTGCCGCGCCGAGCCGCGCGACGGCGCGTGGGTGGCCAACGGCAGCAAGATGTGGATCACCAACGGCCCCGAGGCCGACGTGCTCATCGTCTACATGCGCACCGCGGGCAGGGACGCGGGCAGCCGCTGCATGACCGCCTTCATCGTCGAGCGCGGCATGCCCGGCTTCCGCACCGCGCAGAAGCTGGACAAGCTCGGCATGCGCGGCTCCAACACCTGCGAGCTGGTGTTCGAGGACTGCGTGATTCCGGCGGAGAACGTGCTGGGCGAGCCGGACCAGGGCGTGCGCGTGCTGATGGGCGGGCTCAACACCGAGCGCCTGGTGCTGTGCGGCGGCCCGCTGGGGCTGATGCAGGCGGCCATGGACGTCGTCCTGCCCTACGTGCGCGAGCGCCGCCAGTTCGACGCGCCGGTGGGCACCTTCGGCCTGATGCAGGGCAAGCTGGCCGACATGTACACCGCGCTGCAGTCCAGCCGCGCCTTCGCCTACCAGGTGGCGCGCGACTACGACGCCGGGCACGCCTCGCGCGCGGCGGCCGCCGGCTGCCTGCTGCACGCCTCCGAGGCGGCGGTGCAGGTGGCGCTGGAAGCGATCCAGGCACTGGGCGGCAACGGCTACATCAACGAATACCCGACCGGGCGCATCCTGCGCGACGCCAAGCTCTACGCCATCGGCGCCGGCACCAACGAGATCCGGCGGATGCTGATCGGCCGCGAGCTGTTCGAGGGGCGCGACTAGCCCGGATGCGACGACGGCAGCCGGTCGCCCGGCTGCCGTCGCGCGGCCGCGGCGCCCGGAGACGCCGCCACGCCGGCCTCAGAACCCGACCGCGTAGCGCAGCGACACCAGGCTCGCGTCGCCGCGCGGGCCGAAGCGCTGGTCGTAGCCCAGCGACAGCAGCGAACGCGGCGACAGCCAGGCCTGCGCCGACAGCCCGAACATGCCGCCCGGGCGCGCCGGGTCGTCGGCCGCCAGCGGCGACCAGGCCTCGATGCCGGTGAAGCTGGCCTGGCGCTCCAGCCCGTGGCTGGCGAGGGTCTGCTGCCATTCGACGTAGCCGCGCAGCTGCACCGGCCCCCAGGCGCGCTCGCCGCGCAGGCCGGCGATGGCCTGGGTGCGCGAGGAATCGTTGCTGCCGCTGCGCAGGCCGAAGCCGTCCGCGCCCGCCTCGGCGAAGCCGTCGCTGCGCACGCGGGCATGTTCGGCGCCCAGGTAAGGCACCAGCGCGCCGGTCGCACCGCCGAAACGGTAGCCGGCCTCCAGGCTGGCGCTGGCGAAGTCGCCGTCGTAGTCGCTGTGCAGGCCATGACGCTGGCCGCCGAGCAGCAGTTCGCGGTCGATCTCGCGCTGGTAGCGGCCGGCGCCGACCTGGCCGAAGGCGTAGGCGGCGCCGTTGCCGGCGCCGAGGTAGGCCTGCGCCTGGGTCTGGCGCTCGCGGCTGCGGTCGGCGGTGCCGCCCAGCTGGCTGTCGGTGCGGTTCTCGCCGAACGCCAGGCCGGCCACCATGCCGCCCAGGGCGACGTCGCTGCCCGCCATCCAGCCGTCCACCCGCGCCTGCGCCGGGCCGCTGCCGGTGGCGCCGTCCAGGCCGCGCATCCAGCCGCCGGTGCGCTCGCCCTTGCCCGCCAGCGCGGCGAAGCGCGAGGCCAGCGTGCGCCGGGTCAGGTCCAGGGTGTCGTAGGTCGCCGCCGCGGCCGCGGCGTGCACCTCGCCCGACAGGCTGCGCAGGGACGCGGCCGCGACCGCGGCATCGGTCGTGCGCTGCAGCCGGCCGGCGGCGGCCAGGAAGCCTGCCGGCACTTCGCCGCCGCCCTGCCCCGCGTCGATGCGGTCGAACGCGGCCTCCACGCGCTGCGCGGCGCCCAGCGCCGCCGGGGTGATGCCGGCCATGGCGGCGGCCGCCATCGGCACGTCCAGGCGGCGGACGTCGAGCCACGCCTCGTGGCTGCCGTACATCAGCGTGGCGTCGAGGAACAGCGTCGGCGCCGCGGTGAGGCCGTCGAAGCGGCCGGTGAGGCCGCCCTCGGCGCGCAGCACGTCCTCGCGCGCCCGGGCCACGTAGCCGGACTGCACGCCGGCCACGTGCACGTTGCCGCCTTCGATGGTGGCCGTGCCCTGCACCTGCAGCGCGCCGTTGCCCAGCACCAGCGCCAGCTGGCCGCCGGCCTGCTGCACGTAGTCGCCGGCGACGACCAGCCCGGAGCCGCCGGCGGCGGACGCGTCGATCTGCACGGTGCCGGCGTTGGCGAGGTCGCCGCCCAGGCGGCGGGTGCCGGACAGGCGGCCGCCGGCGGCGACCGTGACGTCCGACTGCGACAGCTCGCCCAGCACCTGCAGGGTGCCGCCCTCGACCCGGGTGGCGCCGGCATAGTCCAGGGCGACGCCCGGCTGCCCCAGCACCAGGGTGCCGTCGCCGCGCTTCACCAACCCGCCGGCGCCGGAGATGGGGTTGCTCCAGGTGGAACTGCCGTCGAAGCTGACGGTGACGTCGCCCCAGTCGAACCGCGCCGGTCCGCGCAGCGCCCGCGCCACGTTGAGCAGCCCGTAGCCGAACACCGGGTCCACGCCCGCGGCGCCGATGTCGGTGGCCGTGCCCAGCAGGGTCTGCCGCACCATGTCGTTGTCGAAGTACGGGAACGCCTGCCACACCAGCGCCGCCGCGCCCGAGACCAGCGGCGCGGCGTACGAGGTGCCGCCGCCGTACCAGTAGGTGGGATTGCCCGCAGTGTCCTGGTGGCCGGTGAACACCGCATTGCCCGGCGCCACCAGGCAGTAGTTGCGAGCCAGGCCGCAGGCGTTGGAGTAGCTGGCCAGGCGGTCCGGGTTGTTGGTGTCCAGCGCGGCCACCGCCAGCCAGCCGCGCTCCAGGTCGGCGGCCGGCCGGGTGCCGTTGGCGCCGGGCTGGCTGGGCAGCGAGGCCATGTCGGTCGGGTCGCCGCGGCTCTCGTTGCCGGTGGCGAACACCACCAGGCCATCGTGGTCGCGGATGAAGAAACGGTACTCGTCGGCGATGGCGGCGGTGACGCTGGTGCGCGTCCAGTACAGGCCGCCCCAGGAGTTGTTCATGATGCGCATGCCGCGCGCGACCAGGTCCTCGTGGATCCCCTTGACCCCGATCGCGCCGGTGATCTCGTTGCCCTGGCCCGAGCCGTCGTCCGAGGGCCGCTCGTCGTTGATGATGCGCGCCGAGAGCAGGGTCGCGCCCGGCGCCACGCCGCCGGGCCAGGCACCGAACGGCTTGCCCGCGGCCAGCTGCGCCACCGTGGTGCCGTGGCCGACCTTGTCGTCCACGGTCATGTCGTTGCGGGTGGTGCTGACGTAGATCAGGTTGGCGGCCACGCGCCCGGCGAGCGCCGGATGGTTGCGGTTGACGCCGGTGTCGATCACGCCGATGCGATAGCCGGCGCCGGTGTAGCCCTGGCGCTGCGCGGCCGTGGCGTTGGTCAGGACCAGGTGCGCATCCACCGCCGGCTGCGCATCCGTGGGCGGCGGCGGTGGAGGCGGCGGTGGAGGCGGCGGTGGAGGCGGGGGCGGAGGCGGCGGCGGCGCCGAGGGCGTGCCCGAGCGGACGTTGCCACCCCCGCCACCGCACGCGGCCAGGCTGGCCGTGAGGGCGGTGGCGATGGCCACCGCCAGGAGGGGGCGGGCCAGGCCGCCGTGCCCGTTTCCGTTGCCGGGGATGCGCATGAGGTCTCCTGTCTCGTCGATTCGCGGGCGGGTGCGCCGCCCTTCCCTGGGATAGCGGCTCTATACCGCAATCGCGCGCGCCTGTCGCCTGCCCGGCGGAAGGTGGCGCCCCCCTTCCCCGGCCGCGATAATCGCGGCTCATCCCTGGAGATCCCCCATGTCCGACATCGTCATCGCCGCCGCCAAGCGCACCGCCATCGGTTCCTTCCTCGGCCAGTTCAACGGCGTGCCGACGCCGACGCTGGGCGCGGCCGCCATCGCCGCCGCGCTGGAGCAGTCGGGCGTGCCCGCCGCGGACGTCACCGAGGTCATCATGGGCTGCGTGCTGCCAGCCAACCTCGGCCAGGCGCCGGCGCGCCAGGCGGCGCTGGCCGCCGGCCTGCCGACCAGCACCGGCTGCACCACCATCAACAAGGTATGCGGCTCGGGCATGAAGGCCATCATGCTGGGCCACGACCTGATCCGGGCCGGCTCGGCTTCCATCGTCGTCGCCGGCGGCATGGAGTCGATGAGCAACGCGCCGCACATGATCCCCAACTCGCGCACCGGCAACCGCTACGGCGCCTTCCAGGCGGTGGACCACATGGCCTGGGATGGCCTGACCAACCCCTACGACGGCCAGGCCATGGGCGTGTTCGCGGAGAAGACCGTGGAGAAGTACGGCTTCACCCGCGAGGAGCAGGACGCCTACGCCATCGAGTCGGTCAAGCGCGCGCAGGCCGCGCAGGCCTCCGGCGCGTTCGACGGCGAGATCGTCCCGGTCAAGGTCGCCACCCGCAAGGGCGAGGTCGAGGTGGCCACCGACGAGCAGCCGGGCAAGTCGGACATCGCCAAGATCCCGACGCTCAAGCCGGCCTTCAGGAAGGACGGCAGCGTCACCGCCGCCAGCTCGTCCAGCATCTCCGACGGCGCCGCGGCCACCGTGCTGCTGTCGGCCGACGAGGCCGCCCGCCGCGGCCTGCAGCCGCTGGCGCGCATCGTCGGCCACGCCACCTTCTCGCACCAGCCGGAATGGTTCACCACCGCGCCGGTGGGCGCGATCTCCACCCTGCTGCAGAAGGTGGGCTGGAACGTGGACCAGGTGGACCTGTTCGAGATCAACGAAGCCTTCGCCGTGGTCGCCATGGCGCCGATCCGCGACCTGGGCATCCCGCACGGGAAGGTCAACGTCAACGGCGGCGCCTGCGCGCTGGGCCACCCCATCGGCGCCTCCGGCGCCCGCCTGGTGGTGACCCTGGTCAACGCCCTGCGCAAGCGCGGCCTGAAGCGCGGCGTGGCCGCGCTGTGCATCGGCGGCGGCGAGGCTACCGCGATCGCGCTGGAAGTGGTGTAATCGTTTTTCACGAGGCTTTGACGAACCGGACCGGTGGCCGCTTGACAGCGGACACGGGCTTGTCATCATGTTGGCGGCGCGCGATTGCGCGTTGCCCAACTTAACGACGAGGAACCTCCAACATGAGCATCAACAAGCTGCTGGTCGCACTGGCTCTGGGTCTGGCCCTGGCCGCGTGCTCGAAGCAGGAAGCCGCCCAGGACGCCGCTGCCGCCGCTGACGCGGCCGCCACCGAGGCCCAGGCTGCTGCCGATTCGGCTGCCGCCGCCGGCGCTGCCACCGCCGACGCTGCGCAGGGCGCCGCCGACGCCGCCGCTGCCGCTGCCGACACCGCCGCTGACGCTGCCGCCGCCACCGCCGGCGCCGCCACCGACGCTGCCGCCGACGCTGCTGCGGACACCGCCGCCGCCGCCGAGGACGTGGCCGAGGAGGCGAAGGACGCCGCCGAAGAGGCCAAGGACGAAGCCCAGCAGTAATCTGCTGAGCAAGCCTTTCGGAAAGGCCGCCGGGAAACCGGCGGCCTTTTCGTTTGCGGGAACGTTCATCCTCGCGGCGCGCATTCACGGCGCGCTGAAGCGGACGGCGACATGCTCGGGCGCAACGGGGACCACCCCATGACCGGAG
>DASRYN010000173.1:0-6091 GCA_035687185.1 Pseudoxanthomonas sp.
GCCGGCACTGCGGCCACCTGAACCCGCGCCCCGGCCGCTACGATCCCCAGCCCGGATCGCTGGCGGACCTCACCTGAGCACCGCCGTTCCGCCATGACCCAGGCCAGCGCCCGCACCCACGCCCTCGCCCTCGACGCCGCCGACCCGCTCCGCCCGCTGCGCGGCGAATTCCTGGTGCCCAGGCATCGCGACCGCGAGCAGATCTACTTCGTCGGCAACTCGCTGGGCCTGCAGCCGCGCGGCGCGCGCGCGCACGTGCTGGAGGTGCTGGACAAGTGGGCCGCCGAGGCGGTGGAGGGCCATTTCAGCGGCGACACCGCGTGGATGCACTACCACGCCCTGGTGCGCGAGCCGCTGGCGCGGCTGGTCGGCGCGCAGCCGGAGGAAGTGGTGGCCATGAACACGCTGACGGTGAACCTGCACCTGATGCTGGCCAGCTTCTACCGGCCGACCCGGGAGCGGCCCGCCATCCTGGTCGAGGCCGGCGCCTTCCCCTCCGACCGCCACGCGGTCGAATCGCAGATCCGCCTGCACGGCTTCGACCCGGCCACCGACCTGGTCGAGGTCGAGGCGGACGAGCCCCACGGCACGCTGTCGATGGAGGCCATCGCCCGCGCCATCGCCGAGCACGGCCCGCGCCTGGCGCTGGTGCTGTGGCCGGGCGTGCAGTACCGCACCGGCCAGGCCTTCGACCTGGCGGAGATTGCCCGGCTGGCGCACGCACAGGGCGCGGCGGCCGGCTTCGACCTCGCGCACGCGGTGGGCAACCTGCCGCTGGCGCTGCACGACGCCGGCGCCGACTTCGCGGTGTGGTGCCACTACAAGTACGTCAACGCCGGCCCCGGCGCGGTGGCCGGCTGCTTCGTGCACGCGCGCCACGCGCGCTCGGGGCTGCCGCGCATGGCCGGGTGGTGGGGCCACGAGGCGGCCACCCGCTTCCTCATGGGCGCGCAGTTCGTGCCCGCCGCCGGCGCCGAGGGCTGGCAGCTGTCCAATCCGCCGGTGCTGGCGCTGGCGCCGCTGCGCGCCTCGCTGGAGCTGTTCGACCGCGCCGGCGGCATGGCGGCGCTGCGCGCCAAGTCGGAGAAGCTCACCGGCTTCCTGGACCAGCTGGTCCGCCAGCGTCTGGCCGGCACGCTGGAGATCCTCACCCCCGCCGAGCCGGAACGGCGCGGCTGCCAGCTCTCGCTGCGCGTGGCCGGCGGGCGCGAGCGCGGCCGCGAGCTTTTCGAGTACCTGCGCCAGACCGGCATCCTGGGCGACTGGCGCGAACCGGACGTGATCCGCATCTCGCCCGTGCCGCTGTACAACCGCTTCGCCGACGTGCTGCGCCTGGTCGAGGAAGTGGAGCACTGGCGCGGTGTCTGAGCTGCCGCTGCCGGGCGAGCGCGAACTGACCCTGGTCGGCGCCGGGCTGGCCGGCTCGCTGCTGGCCATCCTGCTGTCCCGGCGCGGCTGGAAGGTCACCGTCTACGAGCGCCGCGGCGACCCGCGGATCCGCGGCTACGAATCCGGCCGCTCGATCAACCTGGCCCTGGCCGAGCGTGGCCGCCACGCGCTGCGCCAGGCCGGCGTCGAGGACGCGGTGATGCGCCAGGCGGTGATGATGCGCGGGCGCATGGTCCACGGCGCGGACGGCTCGCTGCAGCTGCAGCGCTACGGCCGCGACGATTCGGAAGTGATCTGGTCGGTGCACCGCGCCGACCTCAACGTCACCCTGCTGGAAGCGGCCGAGGGCGCCGGCGCCACCGTCCACTTCCACCGCCGCCTGCACACCGTGGACTTCGACGCCGGCTACGCGCGGCTGATCGACGACCGCGACGACCAGCCGCACGACATCCGCTTCCGCACCCTCGTCGGCAGCGACGGCGCCGGTTCGGCGCTGCGCGCCGAGATGGTGCGCAAGGCCGGCATCGGCGAGCGCACCGAGTTCCTGGACCATTCCTACAAGGAACTGACCATCCCCCCGGCCGCCGACGGCGGCTTCCGCATCGAGCCGCACGCGCTGCACATCTGGCCGCGCGGGCGCTACATGTGCATCGCCCTGCCCAACGACGAGCGCACCTTCACCGTCACCCTGTTCCTGCCCAACCAGGCCGCGCCCGGCAGCGGCGACCCGTGCTTCGCCAGCGTGCGCAGCGGCGCGGAGGTGCGCGCCCTGTTCGAGCGCGACTTCCCCGACGCCCTGCCGCTGATCCCGGACCTGGAGCGCGACTGGGAGAACCACCCGCCGGGCCTGCTCGGCACGCTGTACCTGGACCGCTGGCACCTGGACGGCCGCGCCGTGCTGCTGGGCGATGCCGCGCACGCCATGGTCCCGTTCCACGGCCAGGGCATGAACTGCGCCTTCGAGGACTGCGTGGCCCTGGCCGACGCGCTGGACCGGCACGGCTCGATGGAGGCGGCCTTCGCCGCGTTCGAGGCCGACCGCAAGCCCAACGCGCTCGCGATCCAGGCCATGGCCCTGGAGAACTACGTGGAGATGCGCGACCGCGTGGACGACCCGGCGTTCCAGCTGCAGCGGCAGCTGGAGCTGGAGCTGCAGCGCCGCCACCCGGAACGCTTCGTGCCGCACTACACCATGGTCACCTTCATGCGCGTGCCCTACGCGCTGGCGCTGTGGCGCAGCCAGCTGCAGCGGGAGATCCTGGTGCAGGCCACGCGCGGCCGCCGCGACCTGGACGGGCTCGACTGGGAGGCACTGGCGCGCAGCGTGCACGAGCGGCTGCCGGTGCTGGAAGGCGCGCGGTGAGCGGCAGCTTCCTGTTCTACGACCTGGAAACCTTCGGCGCCGACCCGCGCCGCAGCCGCATCGCCCAGGTCGCGGCGGTCCGCACCGACCTGGAGCTGGTGCAGGTGGATGAGCCGGTCAGCCTGTTCGTTCGCCCGGCCGACGACCTGCTGCCCTCGCCCGTGGCCAGCCTGATCACCGGCATCGACCCCTACCGCGCGCTGCGCGAGGGCCTGCCCGAGGCCGAGGCCGCCGCGCGCATCGTCGAGGAAATGGCCCGGCCCGGCACCTGCACCCTGGGCTACAACTCGCTGCGCTTCGACGACGAGTTCGTCCGCCACACCCTGTTCCGCAACTTCTTCGACCCGTACGAGCGCGAGTGGCGCGGCGGCAATTCGCGCTGGGACCTGCTGGACGTGATGCGCCTGGCGCACGCGCTGCGGCCGGAGGGGATCGCCTGGCCGCAGCGCGAGGACGGCGCCACCTCGTTCCGCCTCGAGCACCTGGCCCTGGCCAACGGCGTGCGGGTGGGCGACGCGCACGAGGCGCTCTCGGACGTGAACGCCACCCTCGGCCTGGCGCGCCTGCTGCGCCGGGCACAGCCGCGGCTGTGGGACTACGCCCTGCGCCTGCGCGACAAGCGGCACGCCGCGGCGCTGCTGGACACCTTCGCCATGCAGCCGGTGCTGCACGTGTCCCAGCGCTACCCGGCCAGCCGCCTGTGCGCGGCCGCCGTGCTGCCGCTGGCCGCGCACCCGGACGTCGCCAACCGGGTGGTCGTGTTCGACCTGGACGGCGACGAGCACGCCCTGCTGGAGCAGGACGCGGACGAGATCGCCGACCGGCTCTACACGCCCTCGGCCGACCTGCCCCCCGGCGTGGCTCGCGTGCCGTTGAAGGAAGTGCACCTGAACCGCTCGCCGATGCTGGTGCCGTGGGCGCACCTGCGCCCGGCCGACTTCCAGCGCCTGGGCCTGGACCCGGACGCGGTGCTCGCCAAGGCCGCGCGGCTGCGCCCGCACGCGCCGGCGCTGGCCGAGAAGGCGCGGCGCGTGTTCGCCCGGGTCCGCGACGCGGCCCCGCCGGACCCGGACGGCGCGCTCTATGCCGGCTTCTGCGGCGACGGCGACCGCCGCCTGTGCGCCCAGGTCCGCGCCAGCGCGCCGGGGGAGCTGGGCGCGCGCGCCTTCGCCTTCCGCGACGGGCGGCTGCCCGAGCTCCTGTTCCGCTACCGCGCGCGCAACTGGCCTCAGACCCTGTCCCCGGCCGAGCGCCAGCGCTGGGACGACTACCGGCGCCAGCGCCTGCAGCAGGACAGCGGCCTGTCCGAATACACTTTCGACGGCTACTTCGCCGAGATCGCCGCGCTGCGCGCCACGCATGCCGGAGACGGCGCCCGCCAGGTCCTGCTCGACCGCCTGGAGAGCTGGGGCCGCGAACTGCAGGCCGGACTATGAGCCGCTATTTCACCGACGCCAGCCTCCGTTTCCTGCGCGGGCTGGCCCGCCACAACGAGAAGGCCTGGTTCCAGGCCCACCGCGAGGAGTACGAGGCGCACGTGCGCCAGCCGTTCCTGCGCCTGGTCGCCGACCTGCAGCCGGGCCTGGCGAAGGTCAGCCCGCACTTCCGCGCCGACCCGCGCGCCGTGGGCGGCTCGCTGTTCCGCATCCACCGCGACGCGCGCTTCTCCAGCGACAAGTCGCCGTACAAGACCTGGCAGGGCGCGCGGCTGTTCCACGCGCGGCGCCGCGAGGTTCCCGCCCCTTCGTTCTACGTGCACCTGCAGCCGGGCGGGAGCTTCGTCGGCGCCGGCCTGTGGCACCCGGAGCCGGACACCCAGCGCCGCGTGCGCCAGTTCATCCTCGACAACCCCGGCGCGTGGAAGGCCGCCGCGCATGCCCCCGCGCTGCGCCGGCGCTTCCGCATGGAGGACAGCGAGGTGCTGTCGCGCGCGCCGCGCGGCTTCCCGGCGGACTTCGCCTTCATCGACGACCTCAAGCACCGCAACTGGGTACTCTGGCGGCCGCTGGAGGACGCGATCATGACCGGACCACGCCTGCGCCGCACGCTGGAAGCCGACCTGGCGGCACTGGGGCCGTTCGTGGACTACCTCTGCGCCGCGCTGGACCTGGAGTTCTGACATGGACCCGCGCCCCGCCATCCCGCGTCCGCGGACGCTGCGCCGGGCCGCCCTCCTCCTCCCCGTGTTCGCGCTGCTGGCCCTGGCCGCCTGGGTGGCGGCCGGCCCTTGGCTGGCGGTGCGCGGCATCGAGCGCGCACTGGAAGCGCGCGACGTCGCCGCGCTGGAGCGCCACGTGGACTTCCCGCGGCTGCGCGCCAACCTCAAGGCCCAGCTCGACGACCGCCTGGTGCGCGCGGCCGGCGACGAGGTCGCGGCCAACCCGTTCGGCGCCATCGCCCTGGCGGCGGCCGGCGGCATGACCGGCATGGCGGTGGACCTGCTGGCCACGCCGGCCGGCATCGCCGGGCTGCTGCAGGGCCATGTCGTGTGGCAGCGGGCCCGCGGCCGCACGCTCGGTGGCGACGCCTGGGCCGCGACCGAACCGGCGCGCCCGCTGCGCGACGCCCGCCTGCGCTACGAATCGCCTTCGCGCTTCACCGCCACCGTGGTCCACGCCGACGGCCGCAGCACCGTGTTCGTGCTGCAGCGCCAGGGGCTGCGCTGGCGGCTGGTGGACGTGCGCCTGCCGCCGGACCTGTCCGTGCTGCTGCGCTGAGCCGCGCCGGCGCGCCGCGCCCCGCTTTCCCCCGATGGAGAGGACGCCAGATGGACACGGATACCGGACCCAACCGCACCATCAGCGAAACCATGTGGACGCAGCTGGCCACGCGGCTGCAGGTGGAGGTCGCCGCGCTCAGGGCGGTGGCCGAGGTGGAGTCGGCCGGGAGCGGCTTCCTGCCGGCCCCGGACCGCCGCCCCAAGGTGCTGTTCGAGGGGCACGTCTTCCATCGCCTCACCGCCGGCCGCCACGGCGCCAGCCATCCGAACCTGAGCCATCCGAAATGGGACCGCCGCCAGTACGCGGGCAGCCTGGCAGGCGAATGGAAACGGCTGGACCGGGCCGCCGAGCTGGACCCGGCCGCGGCCATGCAATCGGCCAGCTGGGGCGCGTTCCAGATCATGGGCTTCAACTACGCGCTCTGCGGCTTCGACAGCATCGGCCGCTTCGTCGAATGCCAGTCCGCCAGCGCCGACGCGCAGCTGGAGAGCTTCGCCAACCTGCTCTCGCGGCCGGGCTCGCCGCTGATCCTGCCGCTGCGGCGCCGCGACTGGGCCCGGTTCGCGCGCCTGTACAACGGCCCCGGCTACCGCCGGAACCGCTACGACGAGAAGCTGGC
>DASRYN010000174.1:0-10270 GCA_035687185.1 Pseudoxanthomonas sp.
GGCCAGCGCCACCGGCAGCACGCCGGCGCCGCGCAGGCCGTCGATCAGGGCCCGGGCGGTGTCCTCGTCCGGGGTCCGGGCCAGGCCGCCGAAGTCCACGATGACCGCCGCACGCCCGAACAGCTTGGGCGCGCGCTCCACGCGCTCGCGCATCTCGCGCACCAGCTGGGGCACGTCCAGCGTCCGCACCCGCAGGTTGGCGATGCCCACCTGGCCGATCTTCAGTTCGCCGGCCTGTTCGTAGTCGTTGACCGCCAGCGCCACGTCAGGTCCCCGTCGCGAGGCTGCCGCGCGCCTGGCGCTGGCGGGGGCGGCCGATCCACGGCAGGTCGGGTAGGGCGTCGCCGTAGGTCTCGCGGACCCACGGGTAGCTGCACAGCTCCTTCATCATCATGCTGGCGCGCACGTCCACTTCGGGCATGACGTTCTGGCCGACCTCGTGGAAGCCGAAGCTGCCGTGGAACAGCAGCGCCGGGTCGGCGCCGTGGTCCAGGAACACCTCGCAGCACAGCTGGGGGTAGCGCAGCTCGGCGTAGCTCTGCACGTCGGCGTAGAACGCGCGGCCCACGCCGCCGCCGCGGCGGCGGCTGGCCACCACGATGCGGTCGATGTAGAAGAAGTGCGGGTAGCGCTGCTTGAACCAGGCGAAGTTGCAGCTGTCGTGGTCGCTGTCGCTGCCGAACCCGACCAGGAACCCGGCCAGGTTGCCGTCGCGCTCGGCCACGCGGAAGTACTCGGCCTTCTCGTAGAACGCGCGCAGCTTGGCCGTGTCCAGCGGGAGGATCGCCGACCCGGCGTTGTTGTTCAGCGCCAGGACCGAGTCCAGCTCGTGTTCGCGCACGTCGCGGATGACGATGGACATGGGGTTGGAACCGACTCCAAGGGGGACCAGAAACGGCCGGCGGTGTGGCCGGATGGGATTATCGCACGGGGGGCCGGTTGCAGGCACGGCGGGCCCTCCTGGCGCGGGCTTGACAAGGCCCCGTTGGGGTGGGACGTTGGCCCGGCCACGATCGTGTTGCGCCGGTTCAACAGGAGTGAACCATGCGCGAGCCTCGGGATTCCGGGATAGCTGCTGTCCGGGGCGGCAAGGCGGATTTCTCCGGCGTGCAGGGCGGAGTCAGATCCACCGAGCAGATCGTCAAGAAGCCCCAGTGGCACGATTTCCTGCCCGGCATGGCCTTCAAGGCGCGAAGATGGGAATCCGG
This sequence comes from Pseudoxanthomonas sp., assembly GCA_035687185.1. Lineage (GTDB taxonomy): Bacteria > Pseudomonadota > Gammaproteobacteria > Xanthomonadales > Xanthomonadaceae > Pseudoxanthomonas. Next base: position 1,209 of record DASRYN010000174.1, read on the forward strand.
TCCGGGCCGTGTGGTGATCGGGGGGCGTTAGGCCCTCCGGTCCGCACGCGGGACCATGTCTTCCTGCACATGCGCCTGCAGGGCAACAGCCTGACCGTTCCGCAATGCTGGGAAGATTGAGCCACACCAACCTTTTGCGTTATGCCGGCCTGTATACGTGGGTGCTGGTCGGCCTGCCGATCATCCTGAACGTATGGTTCCTGCCGCCTTCGCGCGGCGTGGACGGTTACGGGATCAGCGTGCCGATGACGGCGCTGGCCTATTTGGGCTTCGGTGCCTGCTACTGGGTGGCGACCGGGGCGCTGGGTCGCGGCGGCAGCCCGCAGAACGCCTGGAGCGTGCTCCTGCTGCTGGCGATGAACGCGGCCGCGATCGGCGTGGGTTTCTATACCCAGACTGGGCTGGGCGCGGTACTGCTGCTGATCATGGCCGGGGTGCTGCCGTGGCTGGCCAGCATTCGTGTCGCGGTGTTGTGGCTGGTGCTGGCGCACATCGCCTTGGTGCCCTCGTTCATGGCACGCGACGACTTCAATTTCTGGGAGTCGCTGCTGCAGTCGCTGTTCTACGTCGGCTTTGCCGCCTTCGTCCTGACCACCGCCTACGTCGCCCGCCAGCAGGCCCAGGCCCGCGACGAGCAGCGCAGGCTCAATGCCGAGCTGCGCGCCACCCGCGCCCTGCTGGCCGAGAGCGCCCGGGTCAACGAGCGCACCCGCATCTCCAGGGAACTGCACGACCTGCTGGGCCACCACCTGACCGCGCTGAGCCTGAACCTGGAAGTGGCCAGCCACATGACCGAGGGCCGGGCCCAGGAGCACGTCCGCCAGGCCCACACCCTGGCCAAGCTGCTGCTGACGGACGTGCGCGAGGCGGTCAGCCAGCTGCGCGACGCCAGCGGCGGCATCGACCTGGCCACGGCCCTGCGCCCGCTGGCCGACCACGTGCCGGCCCTGGACATCGACCTGCAGATCGAGTCGCCGCTGGCGGTGGACGACCCCGAGCGCGCGCACGTGGTCCTGCGCTGCACCCAGGAGATCATCACCAACGCCGTGCGCCATGCCGGCGCGCGCCAGCTGCGGATCCGGATCTGGCGCGAGGACGGCGCCATCCGCCTGGACGCGCGCGACGACGGGCAGGGCACCGACGGGCTGGTGCCCGGCAACGGCCTGCGCGGGATGCGCGAGCGCGTGCAGCAGTGCGGCGGTACCCTCGACATCCAGACCCGGCGGGGCGCCGGCTTCCAGCTGCGCCTCTCCGTCCCCGCCGCCATCCCGGCCCGGCCGGTCACCGAAGGAGCCCTGCCATGATCCGAGTCTGCCTGGTCGACGACCAGACCCTGGTGCGCCAGGGCATCCGATCCCTGCTGGCGCTGGACGGCGGCATCGAGGTGGTCGCCGAGGCCGGCGACGGCCGCCAGGCCGTCGAGCTGATCCCGCAGGTCCGGCCGGACGTGGTGTTGATGGACATGCGCATGCCGGTGATGTCCGGCCTGGAGGCGCTGCAGGTGCTCTCCCGCCAGGAGCAGCTGCCGCCGACCATCATCCTGACCACCTTCGACGACGACCAGCTGGTGCTGGCCGGGCTCAAGGCCGGTGCCAAGGGCTACCTGCTGAAGGACGTGTCGCTGGAGCAGCTGGTCGGCGCCATCCGCACCGTGGCCGAGGGCGGCTCGCTGGTGCAGCCGGCGGTGACCCAGCGCCTGCTCTCCGGCCTGGAGCATATGCGCAACGACTTCGTCAGCCTGGACCGCCCGGACCCGCTGACCGACCGCGAGACCGAGATCCTGCGGCTGATGGCCAGCGGCTTCTCCAACAAGGAGATCGCCAACTCGCTGGGCGTGGCCGAGGGCACGATCAAGAACCACGTGTCCAACATCCTCAGCAAGCTGGGCGTCCGCGACCGCACCCGGGCGGTGCTCAAGGCCTTCGAGCTGCAGCTGGTGTGAGGGCGGGGCCGGATCGTTGCAGCCGCAAGCGCCACCGCGCCACACCGCCGCGGAGCCCGCCGCCGCCGGCGCTGTCCCCGGGACAGCGGCCCCCCGCCGGATGTGAGAATTCCGTTCACCGGGCGCCGCCCGGGCAGCCACGGCTGCGCGCGGACATGGAAGCCTGCTAGGATTCGCGTTTCGCATCGCCAACTCGCCGTGGAATCGGCCCCGGAGACTCCTGAATGACCCGCATTATCGAGTTCCTGATCGCCTTGGGGATCGTGGCTGTCCTGTTCCTGGTGGTCGGCATCATCCTGCCGGATCACCGCCACATCTCGGAAAGCGTGGAAACCAACCGCAAGATGACCATCGTGTACGACACGGTGAACAACCTGCGCCGCTTCAAGGATTGGAACCCGCTGGTGCTCCGCGATCCGAAGATCCAGCTGCGCCTGTCCGGCCCCGAGTCCGGCCCCGGCGCGCGCCTGGACTACGCGTCCAACGAGGGCTACATCGGCCAGGGCAGCTGGGAGATCGTCGAAAGCGTTCCCAACGAGAAGGTCGTGATCAAGGTCGAGGACGAGCGCCGCGGCCACGACAAGACCATGCAGTTCCTGCTCGAGCCGACCGGCAAGAACAACCGCAACGTCAAGATCACCCAGACCTACGACGTCGATTACGGCTGGAACCTGTTCGGCCGCTACGCCGGCCTGTACGTCAGCCGCCACGTCGGCGACGACATCAAGCTGGGCCTGAGCCGCATGAGCAACATGCTGGCCACGGTGCCGAACTTCGACTACCGCGCCGACGGCGTGCCGCTGCGCGACCTGAAGATCGTGGACGTCCCGGCGGAGGACCTGCTGGTGGTCAACGCCGGCAACGTCGACCGCAACAACGACGCGATCAAGCAGTCGATCAAGAACAACCAGGAGTGGATCAAGCGCACGATGGACGCCAACGGCCTGGAGCCGGCCGGCCCGGTGCGCATCATCACCACCGACTTCGGCGCCGAGAAGTACGCCTTCGACGTCGCCCAGCCGGTGCGCCGCAAGGGCTCGGCCCCGGCCCCCGCCGCCGCGCCGGCGGACGAGGCCGCCGAGGGCGAGGCGCAGCCGGAGGCCGCCCCGGCCGCCCCGGTCGCCGCCGAGGGCGAGCCGCTGAAGGTCAACGTGCCGCAGGGCGCCCCGGTCGAGTACGTGCGCACCCAGGCCCGCCGTTCGGCCTTCGCGTCCTACACCGGCTACATGGCCGAGCTGGACGCGGTGCGCAACTCGGTCCGCGCCTGGGCGCTGACCCATGGCCACGAGGTCACCGACCGTCCGTACGAAGTCTGGAAGGGCGGGGTGGACAAGTCGTTCACCGCCGAGGGCGAGTACGACATCTACTGGGCCATCAAGTAAGCGGCCGCCGGCACCCGCCGGCCCCGCGACACCGGAAAGGCGCCGCGCGAGCGGCGCTTTTTCGTTTAGGCTGGCACCGGCCGGGACGGAGGAGCGGATGGACAAGGCGGTGGCGAACGCGGCGCGTCCGCGCTGGCCCGGCGTGGCCGGCGGGGTGCTGGCGGCGCTGGGCATCGGGCTGTCGGCCTGGGCCGCGCACGGCATCGACGGGGAACACGCGCGCGGCAACCTGCAGACCGCCGCGCTCTACGCTTTCGGCCACGGCGTGGCGCTGGCGGCGCTGGCGCCGGCCGCGGTGCGCCGGCTCGGCATCCTGGCGCTGGCCGCGCTGCTGGCCGGCGCGCTGCTGTTCTGCGGAAGCCTGGCCGGGAGTGCGCTGCTGGGCTGGCCGGCGCCGCTGGCCCCGGCGGGCGGCATGCTGCTGATGCTCGGCTGGCTGCTGTGGGCGGCCGACGCGGCGAGGCGCTGACCATGCCGCGCCACGCCCGCGGCTTCGACGTGCAGGCCGCCTACGATCACCTGGTGCGCCACGACCGCCGCCTGGGCGCGTGGATGAAGCGCCTGGGCCCGATACCGGCGGAGCCGCGCTGGCGCCGGCCGTTCGACCCGGTCGACGCGCTGGCGCGCGCGATCCTGTTCCAGCAGCTCTCGGGCAAGGCCGCGTCCACCATCGTCGGCCGGGTCGAGGCGGCGATCGGCAGCAAGCGCCTGCACTTCGACACCCTGGGCCGCATCGACGACGCGACCCTGCGCGCCTGTGGCGTCTCCGGCAACAAGACCCTGGCCCTGCGCGATCTGGCCGCGCGCGAGCAGCGCGGCGAGATCCCGACCCTGCGGCAGATGGCCACGATGCACCAGGACGAGATCGTCGCCGCGCTGACCCCCATCCGCGGCATCGGCCGCTGGACGGTGGAGATGATGCTGATGTTCCGCCTGGGCCGCCCCGACGTGCTGCCCGTGGACGACCTGGGCATCCGCAAGGGCGCGCAGCGGGTGGACAGCCTGGAGGAGATGCCGGCGCCGCGGGCCCTGCTGGCCCGCGGCGAGAAGTGGGGCCCCTACCGCACCTATGCCAGCCTCTACCTGTGGCGCATCGCCGACGGCGAGGGCCAGGACGTCACCGCCTCGCGGACCAACCGCTCGCAGGACTGACCCCCCGCTCGCCACCGCGCCCCCGGCGCATGACGGGGCGCCGGGCCTCAACCGTCCCGGTCCGCCGCCCGGTGGCACCAGTGCCAGGGCTCGTACACGATCCCGTGCGGGTTGTCGCGCGGGTAGCTCATGCGGAAGCCGAAACCGCCGGCGCGCTCGCGCAGCCAGGCGAACGCGCCGGTGCGCTCGAACGATTCCTCGGCCGCGGGCTCGCCGGGGGTGCCGATGTCCAGGGCGTGGCCGCCGTGGTGTTCGCTGTAGCCGGGCGCGGCGTTGACGGTGAGGATCTGCTCGACCGGCAGCCCGCGCGCGCGCTTGCGCTCGAAGATGCCGAGTTGGTAGTCGTGGCTGCGGTAGCCGGAGATCGCCTCCAGGACCACGCCGTCGCGGTACGCGGCCGCGCGCATCCGCTGCCAGGCGCGCGCGGCGCCGGCCGCCAGCCACAGCGGCCGGCGGTAGCGGTCGAAGCCGGCAAGCGCGAGCCATGCCGGTTCCGGAACCAGCGCAAGCCCGGTGCGCGCCTCGTAGCGGTCCGGGTCCAGGCCGAGCAGGTCGAGGCGGCGCTTCAGGCCTTCCAGCGGCAGCCGGCCATCGCGCAGGGCGCGACCGCCCTGGCTGCCCAGCGCGTCCAGCGCGGCGTCGCCGTCGACGCCGCGGGTCCAGCGCGGCAGCAGCGGCATCAGCCCGCGGCGCTGGGCGGCCGCGAGGTAGCGGCCGTCGCGCTTGCGCCGCAGCACCCAGTCCGACTGGGCCAGGATGCGGGCGTCGGCGTTGCCGCGCGCGCGCAGCAGCCAGGCCGGCCACAGCTCGATGTCGGGGGTGTTGAGCAGGATGCGGGCGCGCATGCGTGCAGCGTAGGGCATCAGGCGGCGCGATGGGCGCGGCCGGCTAGGCGCGCGAGCCGGACAGCGCGCGCAGCGCCGACAGCAGCGCCTCTGGCTTTTCCGGGCTGAGCAGCACGAACCTGCCGTCGCGGCGCGGCAGCACCAGAACCTTCTCGCCGCGGGTGAGCAGGCAGAAGGCGCGCGCGCGGTTGCGCAGCAGGAAGTGGCCGGCGCTGAAGCCGGGCAGGCCGAAGCCCCACAGCCGCAGGCGCGGCTTGAGCTCGACGTGTTCGTCCAGGTCGAGGATGCGGGCCCGGTCCAGCTCCAGGTCGTGCGGTGCCACCTTGTGGGGGAACACGCCCGCCGCCACCACCACGAGCATGCCGTCGACGATGCGGATGCGCCGGTACAGCAGCAGGATGAACGGCCCGGCCACCGCCAGCGCCATGCCGAAGGCGACGACCAGCCACGGCGGCACCGGGTTGGACGGATGGGCGTGCAGCGTGGCGTCCTCGCGCAACAGCAAGGCCACGACCACCAGCACCAGCCACAGCGCCGGGAAGAACCACAGTGCGCCGCGCGGGAGCGGGGCGACGGCGAATTCCTGCGGCGCCATCTCAGCCCGCCTTCTTGAAGATCAGCAGCGGCTTGGCGATCGTGTTCGGACTGGTGGGAAGGATGCCGACCAGTTCCCAGCCTTCGCGGCCGCGCCTGTCGAGTTCCTGCTGCAGCTCGTCGGGCTTGGGGCTGCCCCAGACGCTGGTGGGGACTTCCGCGGTGAGGTACTGCCAGCGATTGCTCATGTCTGTTCCCCTTGTCCGGAATCGTCTTTCGGTTTCGGCAGCCGCCCCGCCTTGCGCAGGGCGTCGCGCAGCACGTACTCGATCTGCGCGTTGAGGCTGCGCAGCTCGTCGTCGGCCCAGCGTTGCGCCGCCGCCAGGACCTCGGCGCTGATGCGCAGCGGGTAGGCCTTCTTCTCGCTCACCGGTCCCGCCGTCCCTGCTCGTCGCGGCGCAGGCGCAGCACCATCGACACGATCAGCCCGTTGACCGCCAGCGCCATGGCCACCGCCACCCCGGTGATGCGCGGGCGGCTGTCGCCGGCCCAGTACAGCGCCACCGCGCCGAGGAGGATGGCCAGGCCGATCAGCGCCCAGTGCAGCGCCAGGCCGCGCGCCTGCTCGTGGTCGCCGCGCGCGTACCAGGCGGCGATGCCCAGGGCGGGCAGGCCGGTGAGCGCCACGAGCAGGGGGGCGAGCGCATCCATGGCGGCCTCAGTACAGCGAACCGGTATTGACCACCGGCTGGGTGCCGCGGTCGCCGCACAGCACCACCAGCAGGTTGCTGACCATCTGCGCCTTGCGCTCCTCGTCCAGCTGCACCACGCCGTTCTTCTGCAGCTCGGCCAGGGCCATCTCGACCATGCCCACGGCGCCGGCCACGATGCGGGTGCGCGCGGCGATCACCGCGTTGGCCTGCTGGCGCTGCAGCATGGCCTGGGCGATCTCCGGCGCGTAGGCCAGGTGGCTGATGCGCGCCTCGATCACCTCCACGCCGGCCGTCCCCAGGCGCTCGGCGATCTGCGACTGCAGGTGCTCGGAAATCTCCTGCGGGTGGCTGCGCAGGGCGACCTGGCCGTCGTCGTGCTGGTCGTACGGATAGCTGGAGGCCATCGCGCGCAGCGCGGCCTCGGACTGGATGTGGACGAAGCTCTCGTAGTCGTCGACGTTGAACACCGCCTCGGCCGCGTCCACCACCTGCCAGACGATCACCGCCGCGATCTCGATGGGGCTGCCGTCCAGGTCGTTGACCTTCAGCCGGCCGCTCTCGAAGTTGCGCACGCGCTGGCTGACCTTGCGCTTGGCGTAGAAGGGGTTGTTCCAGCGCAGGCCGGCTTCCTTGACGGTGCCGGCGTACTTGCCGAACAGGCTCAGCACCGCGGCCTGGTTGGGCTGCAGGGTGTACAGGCCGACGATCATGAAGATGGCCAGCGCGGCCAGCAGCCCGGCCAGCAGCACGCTCGGGCCGTGGGGGTCGGGCCCCGCCACCCCGCGGACGAACAGCCACCCGGCCGCCAGCGCAATCAGCAGGATGAGGCCGAGGACGGGAATGCCGGGCAGCGAACGGATCGGATGCTCTTTCATGGCGGGTTTCTCCTGGGTTCGGCGGGAAGATATCAAATTGATATCAGGTTGCAAGCGCCGTCCGTCGGCCGGCCCGCGGCCAGCCGCGGTCCCCTGCGGGCGGCCGGGGGCGGGGACGATGACGCGGCCTACGGGGGCGGGACCGCTAGAATGGCCGGCCTTTTATCCAGGTCGCCGCCCATGGTCCGCATCGGTACGCCGCTTTCACCCCACGCCACCCGCGTGCTCCTGCTCGGGTCCGGCGAGCTGGGCAAGGAAGTCGCCATCGAGCTGCAGCGGCTGGGGGCGGAGGTCATCGCCGCCGACCGCTACGCCAACGCGCCGGCGATGCAGGTCGCCCACCGCGCGCACGTGCTGGACATGCTCGACACCTTCGCCCTGCGCGCGCTGGTGGCGCAGGAGCGGCCGGACCTGATCGTCCCGGAGATCGAGGCCATCCACACCGAGACCCTGGTGCAGCTGGAGAAGGAGCACGGGCAGAAGGTGATCCCCACCGCCCGCGCCGCGCGCCTGACCATGGACCGCGAGGGCATCCGCCGGCTCGCCGCCGAGACCCTGGGCCTGCCGACCTCGACCTACCGCTTCGTGGACACCCACTCCGAGTATCGCGCCGCGGTGGCCGCCGTCGGCCTGCCCTGCGTGGTCAAGCCGGTGATGTCGTCCTCGGGCAAGGGCCAGAGCACGGTGCGCAGCGAGGACGAGATCGACGCGGCCTGGGAATATGCGCAGACCGGCGGCCGCGCCGGCGCCGGCCGCTGCATCGTCGAGGGTTTCGTCGACTTCGACTACGAGATCACCCTGCTGGCGGTGCGCCATGCCGGGGGCACCTCCTTCTGCGAGCCCATCGGCCACCTGCAGCGCGACGGCGATTACCGCGAGAGCTGGCAGCCGCAGCCGATGTCGCCCAGGGCGCTGGAGCGCGCGCAGGCCATCGCCCGCGCGATCACGGACGACCTGGGCGGCTGGGGCGTGTTCGGCGTGGAGCTGTTCGTCAAGGGCGACCAGGTGTGGTTCAGCGAAGTCTCGCCGCGTCCGCACGACACCGGCCTGGTGACGCTGGTGTCGCAGGAGCTGAGCGAGTTCGCGCTGCACGCGCGCGCGATCCTCGGGCTGCCGATCCCGTCGATCCGCCAGAACGGCCCTTCGGCCTCGTGCGCGCTGCTCGCGCAGGGCCACGGCGTGCCGGCGTTCTCCGGGCTGGATGCGGCGCTGCGCGCGCCGGACACGGCGCTGCGCCTGTTCGGCAAGCCGCGCGTGGACGGGCAGCGCCGGGTCGGCGTGACCCTGGCCCGTGCCGACGACATCGACGCCGCGCGCGCTGCCGCCCGCGACGCCGCCGCCGCCATCGGCATCGAGCTGCACGCCGACTGAGCCGTGCGCACCGCGCGGCGTCGGCCGCGGCCTAGAGCGCCAGGTCCACCCAGACCAGGTGGTGGTCGCTGGCGCCGGCGATGGCCGCGTCCGCCTCGCCGGAGGCCGGCCAGAACACGCCGCTGCCGCGCACCTGGAAGCCGGTGGACGGCAGCACGTAGTCCAGCCGCATCGCGCCGGCCTTCGGTCCGAAATCGCCGGTGACGTGCCCCGGCGCGCCGCGCCGCTGCAACCCCTGCGCGGCGTAG
>DASRYN010000175.1:0-2935 GCA_035687185.1 Pseudoxanthomonas sp.
GTGGTCGGCCTGGCGGTGGGCCTGCTGCTGAAGCCGGGACACGGCCTGAGCGGGCTGGAGATGGCACCGGACTACGCCCCGCGCGAGGTGCCCACGCCGGTGCAGGTGCTGCTGGACGTGGTGCCCGCCAACCCGTTCCGCGCCCTGGCCGAAGGCAAGATCCTGCAGGTGATCTTCTTCGCCGGGCTGCTCGGCTTCGCGCTGGTGAGGCTGGGCGAACGCACCGCGCGGCTGCGCGCGCTGGTCGGCGAGGCCAGCGACGCCATGATCCAGGTCACCCGCTTCGTGCTGGAGATGACCCCGCTGGGCACCTTCGGCCTGATCGCCGGCCTGGTCGGCAGCTACGGCTTCGAGAAGCTGCTGCCGCTGGGCAACTTCGTGTTCGCGCTGTACCTGGCCTGCGCGCTGCACATCGTGCTGACCTACGGCGGGCTGCTGCTGGCGCACGGGCTCAACCCGCTGAAGTTCTTCCGGGGCGCCGCGCCGGGCATGCAGGTGGCCTTCGTCAGTTCCTCCAGCTTCGCCTCGATGCCGGTGGCGCTGCGCAGCATCACCCACAACCTCGGCGTGGACCGCGACTACGCCGCCTTCGCGGTGCCGCTGGGCGCGAGCATCAAGATGGACGGCTGCGGCGCCATCTATCCGGCCCTGACCAGCGTCTTCGTGGCCCAGTACTTCGGCCTGGACCTGTCGGCGAACCAGTACTTCGTCATCCTGCTGGCCTCGGTGCTGGGCAGCTTCGGCACCGCCGGCGTGCCGGGCACGGCGATCGTGATGGTGACGCTGGTGCTCAGCGCCGCGGGCCTGCCGCTGGAAGGCATCGGCTACCTGGTGGCCATCGACCGCATCCTGGACATGATGCGCACCATGACCAACGTCACCGGGCAGATGCTGGTGCCGGTGCTGGTGGCCAAGGAGACCGGCCTGCTCGACCGCCAGGCCTACGAGGCGGCGTCCAGCAACGTGGGGCTGGAGGATCCGGAGCGCGAGCGGGCCGGCTGAGCGTGTCGAATCCGCCCGCCGCCGCCCGTCGCCACGACGGGACCCACACGAGGAAACGCGGCATGGTCGGCAGGGTGCGCGTGGCGAGCTTCGCCATATCCATCGACGGTTACGGCGCGGGGCCGGCCCAGAGCCTGGAGCACCCGCTGGGCGAAGGCGGGGAGGCGCTGCACGGCTGGGCGTTCCGCACCCGCACCATCCGGCGCATGTTCGGCGGCGGCGAGGGCGACGCCGGCGTGGACGACGCCTTCGTCGCGCGGGGCTTCGAGAACGTCGGCGCCTGGGTGCTGGGCCGCAACATGTTCGGCCCGGTGCGCGGGCCCTGGCCGGACCTGGACTGGCGCGGTTGGTGGGGCGAGGAGCCGCCGTACCGCGTGCCGGTGTTCGTGCTCACCCACCACCCGCGCCCGCCGCTGGCGATGGCCGGCGGCACCGTGTTCCATTTCGTCACCGATGGCCTCGAAGCGGCCCTGGCACGGGCGCGCGGGGCGGCCGGCGACCGCGACGTGCGCGTGGGCGGCGGCGTGGCGACGGTCCGCCAGTGCCTGCGCGCCGGCCTGGTCGACGAGATGCACCTGGCCATCGCGCCGGTGCTGCTCGGCCGCGGCGAGCACCTGCTGGCGGGGCTGGACCTGCCCGCGCTGGGTTACGTCTGCGTCGAGCACGCCGCCGGCGAGAACGCCAACCACATCGTGCTGGCGCGGCGCTGAGCCGGCGCGCGCCGCGCCGGGGCGGTGCTAGGCTGTGGCGACCTCCGCATCCCCGAGGTCGCATGAGCGGGCAGCAGCGCGAACTGACCCTGCGTTTCCTGGCCGAGCCGTCCGACGTCAACTACGGCGGCAAGGTGCATGGCGGCGCGGTGATGAAGTGGATCGACCAGGCCGGCTACGCCGCCGCCGTCGGCTGGAGCGGGCGCTACTGCGTCACCGTCGCCGTGGGCGGCATCCGCTTCGTGGCGCCGGTGCGCATCGGCGACCTGGTGGCGGTGTCGGCGCGGCTGGTCCACACCGGCACCAGCAGCATGCACTTCGCCGTGGACGTGCGTGCCCGCGACCCGATGGGCGGCGACTGGCGCCTGTGCACCCACTGCGTGATCGTGTTCGTGGCGCTGGACGCGGTCGAGGGCCGGCCGGCCGCGGTGCCCGCCTGGACCCCGGCCACCGAGGAGGACCGGCGCATGGCCGCCTACGCGCTGGAGGTGATGGCGCTGGCCCGCGACATCGAGCAGACGGTGGCCAGGCATCTGGCACCGCCGGCCTGAAACGCGAAGGGCCGCCCGCGGCGGCCCCTACGGCGCTGCGGCGGCGGCCGCGATCAGGGCTCGACCCGGCGCGCCTGCAGGAAGCGGTTGCCCCAGTAGCCCGAGGTGAGGCTGTCCACGCGCACGTCCTTGCCGCGGCTGGGCGCGTGCAGGAACTGGCCGTCGCCGACGTAGATGCCCACGTGGTTGACGCGTCCGCGCAGGCCGAAGAACACCAGGTCGCCCGGGTTGAGCAGGCTGCGGTCGCGGATCAGCTCGCCGCGCACCTGCGAGGCCATCTCCCGCGACACGCGCGGCAGCTCGATGCCCAGCGCGCTGCGGAACACGTAGCCGACCAGGCCGCTGCAGTCGAAGCCGCTGTCCGGCGAGCTGCCGCCCCAGCGGTAGGGCGTGCCCAGCAGCGACATGGCCGCCTTGAGCACCTGCTGCACCCGGCCTTCGGGTTGGGGCGCGCTGGCCTGGGCCTGGGCGGCCTGGGCGAGGTCGTAGGTGGCCAGCAGGCGGCTGACGTCGCCGGCGAACATGGCCGAGCGGTCCAGCAGCGGCAGGCTGTCGTTGCCGGCCAGGTGCGGCAGCAGCGCGGCCAGGGTGGCGCTGGCGGCCGCGTCGGCTTTCCTGCGCAGCCCGGACGGGGCGGCGGCCGGGGCCTGCGCCGCCTGCGGTGCGGCAGCC
>DASRYN010000176.1:0-22548 GCA_035687185.1 Pseudoxanthomonas sp.
CGCAGGCGCATGGCTCAGCCCGCTTCCGGCCCGCCGATGTCCAGCGCCACGTGCACGACCGACGGGTCCTCGCGGTCCGGGCGGATGGCGAACCCGAGCTGCTGGCACATCGCCAGCATGGTGGCGTTCTCGCGCAGCACCTGGCCCTCCACGGTGCGCAGGCCGATGCTGCCGGCGTACTCGATCATGATCCGCATCAGCTGCCAGCCGATACCCAGGCCCTTGAGGTCCGAGCGCACGAGGATGCCGTACTCGCCACGCTCGTAGTTGGCGTCGGCCAGCAGCCGCACCGCGCCGAGCATGCGGCCGTCGTCCGGGTCCAGCGCCACCAGCGCGATCGAGCGGGCGTAGTCGAGCTGGGTCAGCCGGGCGATGAACTCGTGGCTGAAGTGCCGCACCGCGGAGAAGAAGCGCAGGCGCAGGTCCTCGTCGGTCACGTGGGTGAAGAACTCGCGGAACAGGCCCTCGTCCTCCGGCCGCACCGGGCGCACGCGCATGTGCCGGCCCTGCGCCAGGCCGACATCGCGCTCCCACTCCTTCGGGTACGGCCGGATCACGAAGCGCGAGTGCCACGGACCTTTCGCCGCCGGGCCGTCGGCCGGGGCCACCGCCACGCGCGCGTCCACCGCGATCGCGCCGTCACGGTCGGCCAGCAGCGGGTTGATGTCCAGCTCGCGCACCTGCGGGATGTCCGCGGCCAGCTGCGCCAGCTTCACCAGCACCAGCGCCACCGCGCGCTCGTCGGCGGCCGGCACGTCGCGATAGGCCTTGAGGATGCGCGACACCCGGGTGCGCGCGATCAGCTCGTGGGCCAGGCGCAGGTCCAGCGGCGGCAGCGCCAGGGCCTTGTCGTCGATCACCTCCACCGCGGTGCCGCCGCGGCCGAACACGACGACGGGGCCGAAGGTGGCGTCGTCGGCGATGCCGGCGATGAGCTCGCGCGCCTTGCCGCGGGCCACCATCGGGTGCACGGCCACGCCCTCGATGCGGGCCTGCGGGCGCAGCTGGCGGGCGCGTTCGAGGATGGCGGCCGCGGCCTCGCGCACGGCGCCGGGGCTGGCCAGGTTCAGGCGCACGCCGTCCACGTCGGACTTGTGCACGATGTCCGGCGAGTGGATCTTCACCGCCACCGGGCCCCGCGCCAGCAGCGGCGCGGCGGCTTCCGCCGCGGCCTCCGCATCGGCGGCGGGAACGGCCGCGGCGATGGGGATGCCGTAGGCGCCCAGCAGTGCGTTCACCTCGACGGGATCGAGCCAGCGGCGCCCCTGCGCCAGCGCGCCGGCCACCACCGCCTGCCCGGCGGCCGCGTCGACCACGAAATCCTCCGGCAGGCTGGGCGGGGTCTCCATCAGCGCCTGCTGCGCCTCGCGGTGGCGCACCAGGTACATGTAGCCGCGCACCGCGTCGGCCTCCGTGGCGTAGGTCGGCACGCCGGCGCGGTCCAGCGTGGCGATGGCCGTCGCCTGCCCGCCCAGCCACACCCCCAGCACCGGCTTGCCGGGGCCGGGACGCGGGCGCCGCGCCAGCACCGAGGCCACCGCGTCGGCCGCTTCTTCCGAGGACGAGAGCGCGGTGGGCACGTTCATCACCAGCACCGCGTCGGTGCCGCCGTCGGCCAGCAGCGCCTCCAGCGCGGCGGCATAGCGCGCGGCGTCGGCATCGCCGACGATGTCCACCGGGTTGGCGCGCGACCAGGTGGGCGGCAGCGCGGCGTCCAGCCGCGCCACGGTGGCGGCGTCCAGCGCGGCCAGGGTCCCGCCCAGGTCCACCAGCCGGTCCACCGCCAGCACGCCGATGCCGCCGCCGTTGGTGAGCATGGCCAGCCGCCGCCCCGGCGCGCTGCGCAGGTGGCCCAGGGTCTCGGCCGCGGCGAACAGCTCGTCCAGCGCGCGCACGCGCAGCAGGCCGGCGCGGCGGAAGGCGGCGTCGTAGACCGCGTCCGAGCCGGCCAGGGCGCCGGTGTGCGTGGCCGCGGCGCGCGCGCCCTGGGCGTGGCGACCGGACTTGACCACCACCACCGGCTTGGCGCGTGCGGCCGCGCGCGCGGCGGACATGAACTTGCGCGCGTCGCGGATGGATTCGATGTAGAGCAGGATGGCGCGGGTCCGGGCGTCCTGCGCGAACCAGTCCAGCAGGTCGCCGAAGTCCACGTCCAGGGCGTCGCCCAGCGATACCACCGCGGAGAACCCGATCGAGCGCGCCGCGCCCCACTCCACCAGGCCCGCGGCGATGGCGCCGGACTGCGAGACCAGCGCCAGGTCGCCCGGCAGCGGGCTGCGCGCGGCGAAGCTGACGTTGAGGCCGGCGTGCGGGGCCATGACGCCCAGGCAGTTGGGGCCGACCACGCGCAGGCCGTGCGGCCGTGCCGCGTCCTGCAGCTGCGCCAGCAGCGAGCCCGGCCCCTGGCCCAGCCCGGCGCTGACCACCACCGCCGCGCGCGCGCCGGCCGCGGCGGCCTCGGCCACCACGCCCGGCACGGTGGCCGCGGGCGTGCTGACCACCACCAGTTCTGGCACGAACGGCAGCGCGGCCAGCGCGGGCACCGTCGCCAGGCCCTCGATCCGGCGGTGGCGCGGGTTCACCACGCCGACCTGCCCGGCGAAGCCCGCCTCGCGCAGGTTGTGCAGCACGGTGCGCCCGACCGACCGCGGCCGCGGGCTGGCCCCGACCACGGCGACCGACCGCGGCGCGAACACGGCATCCAGGGCGTAGGTACTCATCGGCGGCGGCCCGTGCGTCGACCCGCCGCCACCATATCTCAGCCCGGGGCGGCGGTCCTCACGTCGTGCCCGGCGCCACCGCGCGGTGCGCCGGCGCCCAGTGGCGCACGCAATTGCGGCCGGCGGCCTTGGCCCGGTACAGGGCCTCGTCGGCCGCGCCCGTCCAGTCCTCCAGCGTGCGCATGCCCGCGTGCAACTCGGCCACGCCGATGCTGAGGGTGACCGGCACGCCGCCCACTGCGACCTGGTCGGCCACCCGCTGGCGCAGGCGCTCGGCCACCTCGACCGCCGCCGCGCGGTCGGTGCCCGGCAGCAGCACGCCGAACTCGTCGCCGCCGTAGCGGCCGGCCACGTCGGCCCCGCGCAGGCTGGCGCTGAGCACGGCCGAGATGTCGCGCACGGCCTGGTCGCCGGCCAGGTGCCCGGCGGTGTCGTTGATCCGCTTGAACTCGTCCACGTCCACCATCAGCAGCGAGGCCACCGCGCCGTAGCGGTGGAAGCGCCGCAGCTGCGCGGCGGCCATCGCCAGCCACTGCTGGCGCGTGGCGAGCCCGGTCTCGGCGTCGATCCTGGCCACCTTCTCCAGCGCGCGGTTCTGCTCCCGCACGCGGTCGGCGAACAGCCGCGCCGATATCCCCACCACCGGCACGTACACGCACAGGAACGGCAGGCACCACAGCACGGTGGTGAAGCCGGTCCGCGGCTGGAAGGCAAAACCGCTGGCCGCCGAGGTGACCAGCGCCACCGCGGCCATGGACAGCATGGAGCGACGCGCCAGCGGCCAGCCGCCGGCCACGGTGCGGTCCATGGCCATCACCGCCACGAACATGGCCGTGGGCAGCAGGTCGAACCGTGCCAGCGCCACCCAGAAGCCGGCCAGCCCGGCGTCTGCGACCAGGTTGCGTATCTCCACCCGCACCGGGTTGGGCGCGGCCTGGACCAGGCGCCAGGCCAGCCAGGGCCAGCCCAGGCCGGACAGCACCATCAGCGGCCACCACAGCGGGGAGGCGCCCTGCCCGTGCATGGCCGCGGCAATGGCGGCCATGCCGGTGCCGCAGCCCAGCAGGCGCATGGCGCAGGTGTAGCGGACGAACCGCGGGACACCGGCTTCGGGAGCGGATTCGGGGAGCATGGGCGGCGACCAGGGGCGGCCTGCCGTTCCCTGCAAGAAACATGCCCCCGGGGCCGGCGCCGGGATGCCGGCGCAAGGAAAAAGCCCGGCCTTGCGGCCGGGCTTTTCGAAGATGGCAGCCCCGGATGGATTCGAACCACCGAATGCCTGAGTCAGAGTCAGGTGCCTTACCGCTTGGCGACGGGGCTGTGGGCTGCGGATTATAGCGCCGCAATCCGGCGAATGCACGCCGGTGGCGGCGGCATCGGCACGCGCCGGGGCGCGCGCCGGTGCCGGTCCAGGCGCCGGATCAGCGCTTGGAGAACTGCGTGGCGCGGCGGGCCTTGTGCAGGCCGACCTTCTTGCGCTCGACCTCGCGCGCGTCGCGGGTCATGAACCCGGCCTTGCGCAGGTCGCTCTTCAGCGATTCGTCGTACTCCACCAGCGCGCGGGCGATGCCCAGGCGGATGGCGCCGGCCTGGCCGGTGGTGCCGCCGCCGGTGGCGGTGACGATGACGTCGAACTTGTCCGTGTTCTGGGTCAGCTCCAGCGGCTGGCGCACGATCATGCGCGCGGTCTCGCGGCCGAAGAACTCGTCCAGCGGACGGCCGTTGACGGTGATGTTGCCGCTGCCCTTGCGCAGGAACACGCGGGCGGTGGAGGACTTGCGACGGCCGGTGCCGTAGTTCTGCGTGATAGCCATCGTGATTGCCTCAGATTTCCAGCGGCTTCGGCTGCTGCGCCGCGTGCGGGTGTTCGGAGCCGGAATAGACCTTGAGCTTGCGGTACATCGCGCGGCCCAGCGGGCCCTTGGGCAGCATGCCCTTGACCGCGATCTCGATCACGCGCTCCGGGTGGCGCTCCAGCGCCTGGGCCAGGGTCTCGCTCTTCAGGTTGCCGACGTACCCGGTGAAACGGTGGTACATCTTGTCCTGCAGCTTGTTGCCGGTGACGGCGATCTTCTCGGCGTTGATCACCACCAGGTAATCGCCGGTATCGACGTGCGGGGTGTAGACGGGCTTGTGCTTGCCGCGGAGGCGGTGGGCCAGCTCGGCGGCCAGACGGCCGAGCGTCTTGCCGGTGGCGTCGACGAGGTACCAGTCGCGCTGGACGGTCTCGGACTTGGCGATGAAAGTCTTCATGGGAACCTGGTGGTTGTCGGGCGGATTCCGCGGCCGGGTCGCCCGGACGGAACTTTGCCTCGCGTTGTGAAGGGTGCAGCAAAGACGCGGAATGATAGCCGCCCCGGGAGTTCCGCGCAAGGGCGCCGGTCCGCGGGCGCCGTCGCGCTTGGCAGGGCCCGGCGCGGGGCGGACAATCGGGGCCGGCCCAACCCGCGGAGCCCCCCATGTCCGCCGTCCGCCACCTGAACCCGCTCGACCGCCTGCTCGTGGAGGCCCAGCGCGCCCTGGAGACCACCCTGGGCGACCCGCCGGCCTCCCGCCCCTGCCCGGCCACCGCCGCCGACCCGGCGCTGCCGCGCCCGGCCCGGCGCCACGCCGCCGGCCTGATGCGGATCAACCACGTGGGCGAAGTCTGCGCCCAGGGCCTCTACTTCGGCCAGGCCGCGGTCGCCCGGGACCCGGCCACCCGCGAGCACCTGCTGCACGCCGCCCAGGAGGAGACCGACCACCTGGCCTGGTGCGCCCAGCGCCTGCGCGAACTGGACAGCCGGCCCAGCCTGTTCAACCCGCTCTGGTACGCGGGCAGCTACGCCATCGGCACCCTGGCCGGGCTGCGCGGCGACGGCTGGAACCTCGGCTTCGTGGTGGAGACCGAGCGGCAGGTGGAGGCCCACCTGGACGAGCACCTGGAGTCGCTGCCGGCGGCCGACGAGCGCAGCCGGCAGATCCTGCGGGTGATGAAAGAGGACGAAGCCCGCCACGCCGACAACGCCGAGCGCGCCGGCGCCCGCGTCCTGCCGCCGCCGATTCCCGCGGTCATGGCCGCCGCCTCGAAGCTGATGAAGGCGGTGGCCTACCGGCTGTGAGGCGTCAGCCCGGCGAGACCAGCTTCAGGCCCACGATGCCGGCCACGATCAGGCCGATGCACAGCAGCCGCGCCGGCGAGGCGCTGTCGCCGAACAGCAGGATGCCCAGGGCGGCGGTGCCGACCGCGCCGATCCCGGTCCACACCGCGTAGCCGGTGCCGATGGGGATGGTCCGGAGCGCCTGCGACAGGCACCAGAAGCTCACGGCCATCGCCGCCGCGGTGCCCAGGCTCGGCCACGGCCGGGTCCAGCCGTCGGTGTATTTCAGGCCCACCGCCCAGGCCACCTCGAACAGCCCTGCCACCGCCAGGTAGATCCACGCCATCGTTCTTCCTCCTCCGGAAAAGCGAGCGGCCCGCCGCTCGCGCAACGGGCCGCCGTCGGCCTTCGGTGCGCGGCCTGCGCCGCGCGGCGGGTCGTCCCGCCTGGATGTGCGGCGCGCGGCCCGGCGACCGGGCCGCGCCGCCCGGTCACTCGACCAGGTTGCGCCCGTGGAACAGCTCCTCGATCTCGCGCTTGAGCAGCGCCTCGATGCGCATGCGCTCCTTGAACGAGAGGTTGCGCGCCTTCTCCTCGAACAGGTAGGTGTCCAGGTCGAACTCCTTCAGGTGCATCTTCGTGTGGAAGATGTTCTCCTGGTACACGTTCACGTCGATCATCTCGTACCGGGACTTGATGTTCTTGGCCAGGAAGTCCTGGATCGAGTTGATCTTGTGGTCGATGTAATGCTTCTTGCCCTTGATGTCGCGGGTGAAGCCGCGCACCCGGTAGTCCATCACCACGATGTCGGATTCGAAGCTCTCGATCAGGTAGTTCAGCGCCTTCAGCGGCGAGATCACCCCGCAGGTGGCCACGTCGATGTCCGCGCGGAAGGTGGCGATGCCGTTCTGCGGGTGCGTCTCCGGGTAGGTGTGGACGGTGATGTGGCTCTTGTCCATGTGCGCCACCACCGCCTCGGAGATGACCTCCTTGCCGGCCTGCTTCTTGTCGATGACCGGCTCCTCGGAGATGAGGATGGTCACCGACGCGCCCTGCGGGTCGTAGTCCTGGCGGGCCACGTTGAGGATGTTGGCGCCGATGATCCGGGCCACGTCGGTCAGGATCTGGGTCAGGCGGTCGGCGTTGTACGCCTCGTCGATGTACTCGATGTAGCGCTGGCGCTCGTCCTCGGAGACCGCGTAGCAGACGTCGTAGATGTTGAAACTCAGCGCCTTGGTGAGGTTGTTGAAGCCTTGCAGCCTCAGGCGCGGCAGGGGTTTGACCACGGCGGTCATGCCTCTGTGGGGTGGAAACGGGGCATTATGGGGCAAACGGGATGACGGGGGTATGTATGGCGCTGGAAACGTTTGCCCGCCGGCCCGCATGCCGGTACCCTTCGGCATGCTTCCCGTCCCGTCCATGACCGTCAGGAACCCCGCTGCCGTGTCCCCCGTGCGCTTCGCCAGCAGCCCGCTGTCGCTGGACCAGACCGCCGTCGAACGCTTCCTGGCGCATTGCCAGCGCCGGCGCTACCCCAACCGGACCGACGTGTTCCGGCCCGGCGACCCGGCCGGCACGCTTTATTACGTGGTCAACGGCTCGGTCAGCATCATCGCCGAGGAGGAGGACGGGCGCGAGCTGGTGCTCGGCTACTACGGCCAGGGCGAGTTCGTCGGCGAGATGGGCCTGTTCATCGAGTCCGACAGCCGCGAGGTGATCCTGCGCACCCGCAGCGCCTGCGAGCTGGCCGAGATCAGCTACGAGCGCCTGCAGCAGCTGATGCTGGGGCCGCTGGCCGCCGACGCGCCGCGGCTGCTGTACTCGATCGGCGTGCAGCTCTCCCGCCGCCTGCTCACCACCAGCCGCAAGGCCAGCCGCCTGGCGTTCCTGGACGTCACCGACCGCATCGTGCGCACCCTGCACGACCTGGCCCGCGAGCCCGAGGCCATGAGCCACCCGCAGGGCACGCAGCTGCGCGTCTCGCGCCAGGAACTGGCGCGGCTGGTCGGCTGCTCGCGCGAGATGGCCGGGCGGGTGCTCAAGAAACTCCAGGCCGACGGGCAGCTGCACGCCCGCGGCAAGACCGTCGTGGTCTACGGCACCCGCTGACCGCGCGCCCGGGCGCGGGGGCGCCCGGTTCCGCCCTTCCCTTCCCGCCGCGCGGCCCGACGGGCAGCGCGGCCCGCCCACGGAAACCGCCCTGATGGAGTTCGGCGAAACCTTCTTCTGGTTCGTGCTGATCGGCCTGTGCGCGCAGCTCGTCGACGGCGCGCTCGGCATGGCCTACGGACTGGTGTCCTCCTCGGTGCTGCTGGGCATGGGCCTGCCGCCGGCGCAGGTCAGCGCCAGCATCCACGCGGCCGAGGTGTTCACCACCGGCGCTTCCGGCGTCTCCCACCTGGCCGCCGGCAACGTCGATCGCCGCCTGTTCCTGCGCCTGGCCATCCCCGGCGTGGCCGGCGGCGTGCTCGGCGCCTACGTGCTCACCCAGCTCCCGGGCGAGGTGATCCGGCCGTTCGTCTACGCCTACCTGCTGGTGCTGGCGGTGCTGATCCTGGTGCGCGCCAGCGGCCACTGGATGCCGCGCCGCGAGATCCGCCGGGTACCGGTGCTGGGTTTCTTCGCCGGCCTGCTGGACGCCAGCGGCGGCGGCGGCTGGGGTCCGCTGGCCACCTCCACGCTGCTGGCCGGCGGCGGCCAGGCGCGCACGGTGATCGGCTCGGTCAACGCCGCCGAGTTCGTGGTGACCCTGGCCGTGTCGCTGACGTTCTTCCTGTCCATCGGCCTGGAACACCTGCAGATCGTGCTGGGCCTGCTGGTGGGCGGCATGATCGCCGCACCGGTCTCGGCGGTGCTGGTCAAGCGGGTGCGCGAGAAATGGGTGCTGGTGGGAGTGGGCGTGCTGGTGCTGTGCATCAGCCTCTACCAGATCGGCCACGCGCTGCTGCGCTCCCTGTAGGAGCCGGCTTGCCGGCGACACGGGCATCGGAACCATGGCTGCGCCGCCGGTGCCGACGGCGCGGCCGCCGGCAAGCCGGCCCCTACAAGGGCGGCGGCTCGCCGCCGCGGTTGCGGCAGCCCCAGTTGAGGATCGGCGTGCCCGGCGGCAGCACCCGGCGGAACAGCGCCACGCGGCTGCGCTTGGGGTTGACCACCACCGGCCGGCGCGCGGCCGCCAGCAGCGGCAGGTCGGCGGTGCTGTCGGAATAGGCCACGGCGATCTCGCCGTAGCCGGCCTCGCGCAGCATGCGCACCTTTTCCGCGTTGTGGCAGTGGCGCCGCGCGCCCACCCCGCCCAGCCGCGGCCCCACCACCGAGCCGATCACCGGCACGTCCTCGTGGGCCACGAAACCCAGGATCGCGCGGGCCAGTTCCGGCGGCGCGCCAGTGGCCACCACCACGCGGTCGCCGCGGGCGCGGTGCGCGGCCAGCACGTCCAGCGCCACGGGCAGCAGCCGCGCGGCGATGGCCTCGCGGTGGCCGGCCACGTAGCGGTCGATCACGCGGTCGAACGCGCGCGCGTCGTGCAGGCCGAAGCTGCCGATCCAGACGTAGCCGGAAATGCCCCAGCGCCGCGTCGGCAGCAGCGCCACCATCGGCCCGAGCAGCGGCGTGGCCAGCAGCGCGACCAGCACGCGCAGCGGGTTGCGGCGGATCAGCCAGGCGAACAGGTGGCTGCCGGAATCGCCGTCGTACAGCGTGTGGTCGAAGTCGAACACCACCAGCGGCGCGTCGGGACGCGGCGGCGGGTAGCGCCCGGCGCTCATGCCTCGAAGAACAGCTGGCGCAGGGCCTCGCCCGGCTCCTCGGCGCGCATGAAGGTCTCGCCGACCAGGAAGGCATGCACGCCGGCCGCGCGCATGCGCGCCACGTCGGCGGGCGCCAGGATGCCGCTCTCGGTGACCAGCAGCCGGTCGCGCGGCACCGCGTCCTTCATCGCCAGCGTGGTCTCCAGCGACACCTCGAAGGTGCGCAGGTTGCGGTTGTTGATGCCGACCAGCGGCACGGGCACCTGCAATGCGCGCTCCAGCTCGTCGATGTCGTGCACCTCGACCAGCACGTCCAGCCCCAGCTCCAGCGCCAGCCCGGACAGGTCGGCCAGGCGGGTGTCGTCCAGCGCGGCCACGATCAGCAGGATGCAGTCGGCCCCCAGTGCGCGCGCCTCGTGCACCTGGTAGGGATCGATGGTGAAGTCCTTGCGCAGCACCGGCAGGGTGCAGGCGGCGCGGGCCTGCTGCAGGTAGGCGTCGCTGCCCTGGAAGAAATCCTCGTCGGTGAGCACCGACAGGCAGGTCGCGCCGCCGAACTGGTAGCTGACCGCGATCTCGTCCGGCCGGAAATCGGGGCGGATCACGCCCTTGGACGGGCTGGCCTTCTTCACCTCGGCGATCACCGCCGGCTCCCCGGCGGCGACGGCGGCCTGCAGCGCGGCGGCGAATCCGCGCGTGGGCGCGGCGTCGCGCGCGCGCGCGGCCACCTCGGCCAGCGGGATGCGGGCGCTGCGCTCGGCGATTTCCCCGGCCTTGCGGGCGAGGATGGTCTGCAGGATGTCGCTCATCGGCTGTGGCGGGCCCGGTCCGGGGCGGGACCGGCATTCTCGCACGACGCAGGGGCGCGGCGGCGCGCTCAGCCGTCCTCGCCGCGCGCCGGCATCGCCCCGGCGCGCTCCACCCGCGCCACCCGCAGCTCGTAGTGCGCGTACCACGCGCGGCGGCCGTGGGCGCGCACGACGGCGTGCTCGGCGTGCTCGCGCCAGGCGCGGATGGCCGCCTCGCTCTCCCAGTAGGAGACGGTGATGCCGAAGCCGTCGGCGCCGCGCGCCGACTCCACGCCCAGGAAGCCGGGCTGTTCCCGCGCCAGGGCCAGCATCCGCTCGGCGGCCGCGTCGTAGCCGGCGGCATCGGCCCCGGTGCGCTGCGAGGCGAACACCACCGCGTAGTACGGCGGCGCGGGCAACCGGGCGAAGCGCTCGCTCACGCCGCGGCCCCGGCCAGCTCGCGCGTGGTCTGCACGAACCGGTCCAGCGCCGCGCGGGCTGCGCCGCTGTCGATGGCCTGCCGCGCCCGCGCCAGGCCGTCGGCGATGTCCCCGGCCACGCCGGCCACGTACAGCGCCGCGGCGGCGTTGAGCGCCACGATCTCGCGCGCCGGCCCGGGCGCGCCGTCCAGCACGCCCAGCAGCATGCCGCGCGACTGGGCCGCGTCGGCCACGCGCAGGTTGCGGCTGGCGGACATGGCGATGCCGAAGTCCTCCGGGTGCAGCTCGTACTCGCGCACCGCGCCGTCGCGCAGCTCGCCGACCAGGGTGGCCGCGCCCAGCGAGAGCTCGTCCATGCCGTCGCGGCCCCAGACCACCAGCGCGCGCTCGGCGCCCAGTTCCTGCAGCACGCGCGCCTGGATGCCGACCAGGTCCGGGTGGAACACGCCCATCAGGATGTTCGGCGCGCCGGCCGGGTTGGTCAGCGGGCCGAGGATGTTGAAGATGGTGCGCACGCCCATCTCGCGCCGCACCGGCGCCACCACCTTCATCGCCGGGTGGTGGATGGGCGCGAACATGAAGCCGATGCCGGTGCGGGCGATGGACTCGGCCACCTGCCCGGGCTGCAGCTCGATGGCCGCGCCCAGCGCCTCCAGCACGTCGGCGCTGCCGGACTTGGAGGAGACGCTGCGGTTGCCGTGCTTGGCCACGCGCGCGCCGGCCGCGGCGGCCACGAACATCGCGCAGGTGGAGATGTTGAAGGTGTGCGAGCCGTCGCCGCCGGTGCCGACGATGTCCACCAGCCGGCTGCGGTCGGCCACCTCCACGGTGCGCGAGAACTCGCGCATCACCTGCGCCGCGCCCGCGATCTCGCCGACGGTCTCCTTCTTCACCCGCAGCCCGGTGAGGATGGCGGCGGCCATCACCGGCGACACGTCGCCGCGCATGATCTGCCGCATCAGCCCGACCATCTCGTCGTGGAAGATCTCGCGGTGCTCGATCGTGCGCTGCAGGGCTTCCTGGGGTGTGATGGTCATGATCGCGGCGTGGGCATGGGGCAGCAGCCGAGTCTAGCGCCGGCCCGCGTTTCCCGGGTAGGCGCGGACCTTGCCGGCGGGCGCGGCGGTGCGGCCAACCCCGCGCCTGCCGCGCACCGCCCACGCGGCCCGGAAACGCGAACGCCGGCGCGAGGCCGGCGTCCGTGGACGGGTGCCCGGGCGAGGGGCCCGGTCGTCAGTGCTTCAGGTTGCGGCGCAGGCGCTCCAGCGCCTGCAGCTGGGCGGTGACCTCGGCCAGGCGCTGCTGCGCCTGGGCCACGTCCATGGCCTCGCTGCGGTTGGCCAGCATGCGCTCGGCCTCTTCCTTGGCCTTGCGGACCGCGGCTTCGTCGATGTCCTCAGCGCGGATGGCCGTGTCGGCCAGCACCGTCACCACCTGCGGCTGCACCTCGAGGATGCCGCCGGAGATGGCGAAGTCCAGGTGCGAGCCGTCCGGCAGCGTCACCACCACCTTGCCCGGCTTCAGGCGGGTGATCAGCGGCGCGTGCCGCGGCGCGATGCCCAGCTCGCCCAGCTCGCCGGTGGCCACGACCAGCGTGGCCTCGCCGTGGAAGATCTCCTGCTCGGCGCTGACGATGTCGCAACGGATGGTGCTCATGCTGCCTCGCTGTGCTCAGTGTCCGGAGAAGGCCGCGGTCAGGCGATCTTCTTGGCCTTCTCGACCGCTTCCTCGATGGTGCCGACCATGTAGAAGGCCTGCTCCGGCAGGTGGTCGTACTCGCCGTCTACGATGCCCTTGAAGCCGCGGATGGTGTCCTTCAGCGACACGTACTTGCCCGGGCTGCCGGTGAACACTTCGGCCACGTGGAACGGCTGGCTGAAGAAGCGCTCGATCTTGCGCGCGCGCGACACCGCCAGCTTGTCCTCCTCCGACAGCTCGTCCATGCCCAGGATGGCGATGATGTCCTTCAGCTCCTTGTACTTCTGGAGCGTGGCCTGCACGCGGCGCGCGGTGTCGTAGTGCTCGTGGCCGATCACGTTCGGGTCCAGCTGGCGGCTGGTCGAGTCGAGCGGGTCCACGGCCGGGTAGATGCCCAGCGCGGCGATGTTGCGCGACAGCACCACGGTGGCGTCGAGGTGGGCGAAGGTGGTGGCCGGCGACGGGTCGGTCAGGTCGTCCGCGGGCACGTACACGGCCTGGATCGAGGTGATCGAGCCGGTCTTGGTCGAGGTGATGCGCTCCTGCAGCACGCCCATTTCCTCGGCCAGGGTCGGCTGGTAGCCCACCGCCGACGGCATGCGGCCCAGCAGCGCCGACACCTCGGTGCCCGCCAGGGTGTAGCGGTAGATGTTGTCGACGAACAGCAGCACGTCCTTGCCCTTGCCGTTCTCGTCCTTCTCGTCGCGGAAGTACTCGGCCATGGTCAGGCCGGTCAGCGCGACGCGCAGGCGGTTGCCCGGCGGCTCGTTCATCTGGCCGTACACCATCGCCACCTTGTCCAGGACGTTGGAGTCCTTCATCTCGTGGTAGAAGTCGTTGCCCTCGCGGGTACGCTCGCCCACGCCGGCGAACACGGACAGGCCCGAGTGCGCCTTGGCGATGTTGTTGATCAGCTCCATCATGTTGACGGTCTTGCCGACGCCGGCGCCGCCGAACAGGCCGACCTTGCCGCCCTTGGCGAACGGGCACATCAGGTCGATGACCTTGATGCCGGTCTCCAGCAGCTCCGTGGCCGAGGACTGGTCCTCGTAGGACGGGGCGGCGCGGTGGATCTCCCAGTGGTCGGAGGCCTGCACCGGGCCGGCCTCGTCGATGGCGTTGCCCAGCACGTCCATGATGCGGCCCAGGGTGCCGGCGCCGACCGGCACGGAGATGGCGCGGCCGGTGTTGGTGGCCACCAGGTTGCGCTTCAGGCCGTCGGTGGAGCCCAGCGCGATGGCGCGCACGACGCCGTCGCCCAGCTGCTGCTGCACTTCGAGCGTGATCGCGGTGCCTTCGACCTTCAGCGCGTCATAGACCTTCGGCACCTCCGCGCGCGGAAATTCCACGTCGACGACCGCGCCGATGATCTGCACGATCTTGCCTTGAGTATGGGTGGCATTCATGTCGCTACTCGCTTGTCCCAAAGTTCGGATGTTGTGGAAAGCCGAGGGGCTTTCCACAGCACCCGGCGGAATCCCGCGGGCCACCGGGCCCGCGGGACGTGTTTCAACCGCTTACTCGCACTTGAGCATCGCGGCGGTCTGCGCGAACTGCGCATTCGCCTGCTGGCAGGCCGCGTCCAGGCCGGTCTTGTCGGCCATGGCCTCCCACTGCGCCTTGGCCTGGTCCACGCCCTGCTGGAAGGCGGCGGCCGAAGCGTTGCCGCCGGCCTTGGCGAAGCACGCCTTGGCGCGGGTCAGGTAGTCCTCGCACGCCTGCGGCAGGCCGGAGCCGACCGGGGCAGCGGCGGCGTCGGCGGCAGCGGACGCGTCGGCGGCGGCATCGGCCGCGGCGGAAGCGTCGGCGGCGGCCGCATCGGCGGACTGGGCGGCGTCGGCCGCGGGGGCGGCCTCGGTGGCGGCGGCCTGGTCGGCGGCCGGGGCGGCTTCTTCCTGCTTGGCGCAGGCCGTCGCCAGCAGGGCGAACAGTGCAGCGATGATCAGCTTCTTCATGGGTCGTTCCTTGGTTTCCGATTGGTCCGGGGGGTCCAGCGTCGTACGGCGGTCCATCAACCGGGGGCGCCTGCCGCACGGCGCACCCCTTTCCACCCGGGATCAGACGGCGGCGGCGCCGCCCACGATCTCGGAGATTTCCTGGGTGATCGCCGCCTGCCGGGCCTTGTTGTAGGCCAGGCTCAGCGTGCCGATCAGCTTGGTCGCGTTGTCGCTGGCCGCCTTCATCGCCACCATGCGGGCGGCGTGCTCGGAAGCCACGTTCTCCAGCACCGCCTGGTACACCAGCGACTCGACGTAGCGGGTCAGCACGTGCTCCAGGACGGTGGCGGCGTCGGGTTCGTAGATGTAGTCCCAGTCGTGGTGCGGCACCCCGGCCTGCGCCGGCGGCAGCGGCAGCAGCTGGTCGAAGGTGGCCTTCTGGCTCATGGTGTTGACGAAGTGGTTGTAGACCACGAACACGCGGTCCACGCGCCCCTCGGTGTAGGCGTCGAGCATGACCTTGATCACGCCCACCAGCTGGTCCAGGTGCGGCTGGTCGCCCAGGTGGGACACGCTGGCGACCATGTTCACCTTGATCCGGCGGAAGAAGGCCGAGGCCTTCTGGCCGACGGTGACCATGTCCACTTCCACGCCCTGGTCGTGCCACTGGCGGATCTCGCCCAGCAGCTTGCGGAACAGGTTGTTGTTCAGGCCGCCGGCCAGGCCGCGGTCGGAGGACACCACGACGTAGCCGACCCGCTTGACCTGCTCGCGCTCGACCAGGAACGGGTGCGGGTAGTCGGTGCTGGCCTGGGCCAGGTGGCCGATGACCTGGCGCATGGCCTGGGCGTACGGACGCGAAACCCGCATGCGGTCCTGCGCCTTGCGGATCTTGGAGGCCGAGACCATCTCCAGCGCGCGGGTCACCTTGCGGGTGTTCTGCACGCTCTTGATCTTGGTTTTGATTTCGCGTCCGCCTGCCATCTTTCGCTCGCTTCGCTCGCTGCAACGGGATTGGGGATTCCGGGACCCGGGCCGGGACGGGCAGGCGCGGGCGCTTGCCGATCCGGTCCGGGCCTGCGGCCCCGGCTTTACCAGGTACCGGTCTGCTTGAACTCCGCGATCCCGGCCTTGAAGGCGGCCTCGATCTCGTCGTTCCAGGCGCCGGTGGCGTTGATCCGGTCGACCAGCGCACCCTGGGTGTTGACGAAGTGGGCGTGCAGGCCCTCCTCGAAGGCCAGGATCTTGTTCACCGGCACGTCGTCCAGGTAGCCCTCGTTGACCGCATAGATCGACAGCGCCTGCAGCGCGATCGGCATCGGCGCGTACTGCTTCTGCTTCATCAGCTCGGTGACGCGCTGGCCGCGCTCGAGCTGCTTGCGGGTGGCTTCGTCCAGGTCCGAGGCGAACTGGGCGAAGGCCGCCAGCTCGCGGTACTGCGCCAGCGCGATGCGGATGCCGCCGGACAGCTTCTTGATGATCTTGGTCTGGGCGGCGCCGCCGACGCGCGACACCGAGATGCCGGCGTTCACCGCCGGGCGGATGCCGGCGTTGAACAGGTCGGTTTCCAGGAAGATCTGGCCGTCGGTGATCGAGATCACGTTGGTCGGCACGAACGCGGACACGTCGCCGGCCTGGGTCTCGATGATCGGCAGCGCGGTCAGCGAGCCGGTCTGGCCCTTGACCTCGCCGTCGGTGAACTTCTCCACGTATTCCTCGGACACGCGCGCGGCGCGCTCGAGCAGGCGCGAGTGCAGGTAGAACACGTCGCCCGGGTAGGCTTCGCGGCCCGGCGGGCGGCGCAGCAGCAGCGAGATCTGGCGGTAGGCCACGGCCTGCTTGGACAGGTCGTCGTAGACGATCAGCGCGTCCTGGCCGCGGTCCATGAAGTACTCGCCCATGGTGCAGCCGGCGTAGGCGCTGATGTACTGCATGGCGGCCGACTCGGAAGCGGTGGCGGCCACGACGATGGTGTGCGCCATCGCGCCGTTCTCTTCCAGGCGGCGGACGATGTTGGCCACGGTCGAGGCCTTCTGGCCGATCGCGACGTACACGCACTTGATGCCGGTGCCCTTCTGGTTGATCACCGCGTCGATGGCCATCGCGGTCTTGCCGGTCTGGCGGTCGCCGATGATCAGCTCGCGCTGGCCGCGGCCGATCGGGATCATGGCGTCGACCGACTTGTAGCCGGTCTGCACCGGCTGGTCGACCGACTTGCGCCAGATCACGCCCGGGGCCACGCGCTCGACCGGTGCGGTCAGCTTGGCGCCGATCGGGCCCTTGCCGTCGATCGGCTCGCCCAGCGCGTTGACCACGCGGCCCAGCAGCTCCGGGCCGACCGGCACTTCGAGGATGCGGCCGGTGGTCTTGGCCACGTCGCCCTCGCGCAGGTGTTCGTAGTCGCCCAGGACCACGGCGCCGACCGAGTCGCGCTCCAGGTTCAGGGCCAGGGCGAAGGTGTTGCCCGGCAGCTCGATCATCTCGCCCTGCATCACGTCGGCCAGGCCGAAGATGCGCACGATGCCGTCGGACACGCTGGTCACGGTGCCCTCGTTGCGGGCCTCGGCGGACAGCTTGACCTGCTCGATGCGGGTCTTGATCAGGTCGCTGATTTCGGAGGGGTTGAGCGTGGTTGCCATGTTGGATTCCTTGGAGTCGCGCCCGGGGGTTGGCGACCTAGAAGAGTGACTGGTCTGGTGGCGGCGTCCGCGGGGTCAGCCCGCCAGCGCGGTCTGCAGGCGCGCCAGCTTGCCCTTGAGCGAGCCGTCGATCACCACCTCGCCGGCGTCGATCACGGCGCCGCCGATCAGGCCGGGGTCCACCGCGGTGCGCAGCTCGACCTCGCGGCCGAAGCGGCGCCGCAGCGCCGCGCGCAGCTGGTCGAGCTCCTGCGCCGACAGCTCGGCGGCGGAGGTGACGGTGGCCCTGACCACGCGCTGGTCCTCGGCGCGCAACTGCTCGAACAGCCCGGCCACCTCCGCCAGCAGCGGCAGGCGCCCGGCCTCGGCCAGCAGGCCCAGGAAGCGCAGGAACGCGGCGTCGGCGCCGGCCGGGGCCAGCAGCGCGACCGCGTCCTCGTCGCCCAGCCCGGGGTTCAGCAGCAGCCCGGCCACGCGCGGGTCGGCCGCCACCTGGGCGGCGAAGGCCAGCGCCTGCGACCAGGCGTCCAGCCGGCCTTCGTCGCGCGCGGCGGCGAAGGCGGCGCGGGCGTAGGGACGGGCAAGGGTGAGGGCCTGGCTCATGTCAGATCTCGGCCGCCAGTTCGTCCAGCAGCGCCTTGTGCGCGTTGGCGTCGATCTCGCGGCGCAGCAGCTTCTCGGCGCCGCTGACGGCGAGCTGCGACACCTGCCTGCGCAGGTCCTCGCGGGCACGGTTGGCGGCGGCCTCGATCTCGGCCAGGGCGGCGGCCTTCTGCCGGGCGCCCTCGGCCAGCGCCTCCTCGCGGGCGGCGTCGACGATCTGGTTGGCGCGGGCGTGGGCCTGGTCGATGATCTCGTTGGCCTTCACGCGCGCGTCCTTGAGCAGTTCGTTGACCTTGTCCTGCGCCTGGGCCAGGTCCTTCTGGCTGCGGTCGGCCGCGGCCAGGCCCTCGGCGATCTTCTGCTGCCGCTCCTCGATGGCCTTGAGCAGCGGCGGCCAGATCTTGGTGGCGACCAGCCAGATCAGGCCTGCGAAGGCCAGCGCCTGGGCGATTAGGGTAAGACCGATGTTCATTGGTGCGCTCTGCCTGTGGTGATGGAACCGGCGGCGAGGCCGGCCGGCTCCTCCATCCTGTCGGCGCCCGCGCGAACGCGCGGGCGCCACCCGACCGCTATCAGCCGCCCAGCTGGGCCAGGAACGGGCCGACGAACGGGCTGGCGAAGGCGAACAGCAGGCCGACGGCGACGCTGATGATGAACGCGGCGTCGATCAGGCCGGCGGTGATGAACATGCGGACCTGCAGCACCGGGATCAGCTCCGGCTGGCGCGCGGCCGACTCCAGGAACTTGCCGGCCATGATGGCCAGGCCCAGACCGGCGCCCAGCGCGGCCAGGCCGATCATGATGCCGATGGCCAGGACGGTCGAAGCCTGGACGGAAGCGAGGGCGGTCAGTGCGGTTTCCATGGTTTTCTCCGGAACGGATTGCTAAGGGTGAAGGGGGAAACGAAGTGGAGCGAAAGGGGTCAGTGGCCTTCTTCGGACAGGCTCAGGTAGACGATCGACAGCATCATGAAGATGAAGGCCTGCAGCGGGATCACCAGCAGGTGGAACAGCATCCACCCCAGGCCGAAGGCCGCGCCGCCCAGCATCCCCAGGAGGCCGGCGCCGCCGAGCACCCAGATCAGCAGGAACACGATCTCGCCGCCGAACATGTTGCCGAACAGTCGCATGGCCAGCGAGATCGGCTTGCTGAGCCACTCGACGATGTTGAGGATGAGGTTGAACGGCACCATCCACTTGCCGAACGGCTGGGTCAGGAACTCCAGCGTCAGGTGACCCAGGCCCTTGGCCCGCAGCGCGAAGAACAGCATCAGGAAGAACACGCTGATCGACATGCCGAGCGTGGCGTTCACGTCGGCGGTCGGGACCGGCTTCCAGTAGGGCACGCCCAGCATTTCCAGCGGCTTGGCGATGAAGTCTGCCGGGATCATCTTCAGCAGGTTCATCAGCAGGATCCAGAAGAACAGGGTGATCGCGATCGGCGTCACCAGCTTGCTGGTCCCGTGATAGGTGTCGCGCGCCTGGCGGTCGACGAACTCCAGGCAGATCTCGACGAAGGCCTGCCACTTGCCGGGCACGCCGGCGGTCGGCTTGCGGGTGGCCAGCCAGAACAGCACCACCATGAACAGGCCCATCAGCACCGAGGTCACCAGGGTGTCCACGTGCAGGGTCATGAACCCGCCCTCGCCGACCTGCGCGGTCAGGTTGTGCAGGTGGTGCTGGATGTAGCTGGTAGGGGTAAGTTCCGCCTCGCCCGCCATAGGTCCGAATTTCCTGTTTAACCCGATTGTCGATTCAACGGCCCGTCGCCAGGGCCAGCAGCTGCGCCGCCAGCGCGGCCGCCGCGGCGGCCAGCATCGGCAGCGGCGGCAGGCCCAGCGCGAGCACGCCCAGCAGCAGGACCGCGACCAGGACCAGCCACTTGGCCGCCACGCCCGCCAGCAGCCGTGCCAGCGCCATCCCGGCGCCACCGACGCCGCCCCCCAGCGCGATGCGGGATGCCAGCCAGCCGGCCAGCACCACCGCCCCGCCCCCGACCAGCGCCGCCGCCGGCCAACGGCCGCCCTGCCAGAGGCAGGCCAGCGCGACCAGCAGCGTCGCCCCCACCTGCCAGGCAATCGCGCGACCGGCCTGTCGCCGGCCTGCGGCAACGGAGTTCAGCACGTGACGGTTACCTGCGGGAGGAAGCGGAAGGCAGGCTGCAGATGGAATGCGCCTCGCCGAGCCGCAAAATTATAGCAGCGGGACATTTTCGGGGACAACCGCCGGAGGTCCCTGCACCAGGCTGGAACTTTTCCGCGGAACCGGCGGTCGATCCCCTGCCGGACGCACACCCTCGTCGTTCGACCGGCCCAGGCCCCGGCCCCCACCGGGGCCTTTTTCCGTCGGCAACGTCGCGGTTCGGAGGCGAACCGTCTTGCATCTGCGGCTTTCACGCCGGTTCGATCCGCGGCTCACCGGGCGTCGACCGCTGCCCCGGGATAGTGCAGGACTCCGCCCTCGAGGATCCTCGCCATGCCCCGTCGCACCCCCCGCCTGTCGCGTGCCGCGCTCCTGCTTCCCACGCTCGCCGCCGCCGCGGCGGCCCATGCGCAGGAAGCTGACCGGTTCACGCTGCGCGTGGGCGCGCTCAGCGCCGATGCGCAGACCACCCTCTCGGCCGCCACCACCTACGAGGGCGAGCCCTACCGGTTCTCCGAGACCGTGGACTACGGCGGCGAGGAATGGGTGCCGCGGCTCGACGGCGTGTTCCGCCTCGGCGAGCGGCACCGCCTGGTGTTCGACTACTTCAACTACGACAAGAAGCGCCGGCAGACGCTGGACGAGCCCATCTCCTATGACGCGGTCACGCTGCCGGCCGGCAGCTACGCCGAGGCCCAGCTGGACTTCCAGCTGGCCAGCCTGCTGTACGACTTCGCGGTGGCGGAAACCCCCGGCGTCAGCGTCGGCCTGCAGGTGGGCGCGGAATGGGCCCGGGCCGAGGCCCGCCTGCGGGCGGAGGCGGGCGAGGACAGCTGGAGCGACCGCGCCAGCGAGGACGGCTACGCACCGGTGGTCGGCCTGCGCCTGACCGCGCGCCCGGGCGAACGCTGGCTGCTGAACCTGCAGGGCCAGTACCTGGACGCGGACTGGGGCGACTTCGGCGACTACGAGGGCAGCATCAGCCGCGCCAATGCCCTGGCCGAGTACCGCCTCACCGAGCACTTCGGCCTGTTCGCGGGCTACGAGTGGTACCGCCTGGACGTGAGGCGCCCGGTCCGCGGCGAAGGCATCCGCGACGGCATCGTCGGCTGGGACCAGCGCTTCAGGGGCCCGGTGGTGGGCGTGACCCTGGCGTTCTGACTTCTGCTTCCGTGCAGGAAGAACCCCGGCCAGGGCCGGGATTCTTCCGTCGGGCACCGCGGGCGGCCGCCTCCCTGTTCGGGCCGACCGTCCTTCTTCGCTATTTGCGCTTCGGCAGATAGAGGTCGGTGATGGTGCCCTCGTACACCTCGGCCGCCATTGCCACCGTCTCGCCCAGCGTCGGATGCGGATGGATGGTGTGGCCGATGTCGCCGGCCTCGGCGCCCATCTCGATGGCCAGCGCCAGCTCGGAGATCAGGTCGCCGGCGTGCACGCCGACGATGCCCGCGCCGATGACGCGGTGGGTCGCATCGTCGAAGATCAGCTTGGTGAAGCCCTCGGTGCGGCCGATGCCGATGGCGCGGCCGCTGGCGGCCCACGGGAACTTGCCCACGCCCACCTTCAGGCCCTTGGCCTTGGCTTCGGCCTCGGTCACGCCCACCCAGGCCACTTCCGGGCTGGTGTAGGCCACGGACGGAATCACCCGCGCCACCCACTCCTTCTTCTCGCCGGCGGCCACTTCCGCGGCCAGCTTGCCCTCGTGCGTGGCCTTGTGCGCCAGCATCGGGTTGCCGACGATGTCGCCGATGGCGAAGATGTGCGGCACGTTGGTGCGCATCTGCCGGTCCACCGGGATGAAGCCGCGGTCGGTGACCTGCACCCCCGCCTTCTCCGCGTCGATCTTCCTGCCGTTCGGCGCGCGGCCCACGGCCACCAGCACGCGGTCCCAGGTGCCCGACGCCAGCGCCGGCTTCTCGCCCTCGGTGGCCGACTCGAAAGTCACGGTGATGCCCTTCTTCTCGGCCTTCACCCCGGCCGCCCGGGTCTTCAGGTGCACCTCGATGCCCTGCTTCTTCAGGCGGTCGGCCAGCGGCTTGACCAGGTCCCGGTCCGCGCCCGGCATCAGCTGGTCCATGAACTCGACCACGGTCACCTTGGCGCCCAGCGCGCCGTACACCGTGGCCATTTCCAGGCCGATGATGCCGCCGCCGACGACCAGCAGCCGCGCAGGCACCTCGGCCAGCTCGAGGGCGTCGGTGGAGTCCATCACCCGCGGATCGTCCCACGGGAAGTTGGGCAGTTTCACCGCCTGCGAACCGGCGGCGATGATGCACTGCTCGAAGCGCAGCAGCTGGGTCTTGCCGTCGGCGCCGGCGATCTCCAGCTCGTTGGGCGAGACGAACTTCGCCACGCCCTGCACGGTGCGCACCTTGCGCTGCTTGGCCATGCCGGCCAGGCCCTTGGTCAGCTGGCCGACGACCTTTTCCTTGTAGGCGCGCAACTTGTCCAGGTGGATCTTCGGGGCGGGGAACTCGATGCCGCACTCCTCGGCGTGCGCGGCCTCCTCGATGATCGCCGCCGAGTGCAGCAGCGCCTTGGAGGGGATGCAGCCCACGTTGAGGCACACGCCGCCCAGGCTGGCGTAGCGCTCGACGAGCACGGTGTCCAGGCCCAGGTCCGCGGCGCGGAAGGCGGCGGTGTAGCCGCCGGGGCCGGAGCCGAGCACGACCATGCGGCACTCGATGTCGGCCGCGCGGCCGCTGGCCGGCGCCGCCGTGGGCGCCGGCGCGGCGGGCGAAGGCGCCACCGGC